>CAIPBW010000026.1 GCA_903863395.1 uncultured beta proteobacterium | reverse complement strand
GCCTGCGCCCGGCGCTCTCCGAAGGTGCCTCCATCCCCTGCCCGCGCTGCGGTGGCTCGGGCCACATCCGCGACACCGAATCGAGCGCCCTGCAAATCCTGCGCATCATCCAGGAAGAGTCGCTCAAAGACAGTACCGCGTCGGTGCTGTGCCAGGTGCCGGTGGACGTTGCCTCGTTCCTGCTCAACGAGAAGCGCTCGGAAATCGCCAAGATCGAACTCAAGCAGCGCATCAACGTGCTGCTGGTGCCCAACAAGACGCTGGAAACCCCCAACTACCGGCTTGAGCGCCTCAAGCACGACGACCCGCGCCTGGACAACATCGAAGCCAGCTACAAGCTCGCCGACGAGGTGGAAGACCCCACCGCCGTAACGCGCCGCTCGCAAGAGCCCACCAACCGGCAAACGCCGGTCATCAAGGGCGTGTTGCCAGATGCGCCCGCACCCCAGGCGGCACCGCGCCCCGTGGCAGCACCCGCTGCCGCACCGGCAGCGCACGCCCCAGCGGCTGCAGCGCCACGCCCGGTGGCCAAGCCCGCAGAAAAGGGGTTCTTTGGCTGGATCAAGAGCCTGTTCTCCGAGCCCGCACCCCAACCCGCCAAGCCCGAAGCAGCACCCGCAGCCAAGCCGGGCGAAGCGCGCGACGCCAAGGGGCGCGATGCAGGTCGTGGTCCGCGCGGCGAGGGTCGCGGCGATGGCCGTGGTCCGCGTGGCGAGGGCCGTGGTGAAGGACGCGGCGAGGGCCGTGGCGGTCGCGGTGGACGCGGCGGTCGCGGTGGCGAGCGCTCGGGCCCACGTGAACGCCTGGACGCCGAGGGCAAGCCCCTGGCAGCCGATGCCAACGCCGCCAGCGGCGCAGCACCCAACGGCTCGGCCGAGCCGCGCCAGGAACGCCCGCCACGCAACGACCGTGGCGACCGTGCCGAGCGCGGTGACCGTGGCGAACGCGGCAACCGCCCACCCCGCAACGGCGAACGCAGCGAGTCTGCGCCGCGCCAGGACGGCGAGGCCGACAAGCCGGTAGAAACCAACGCCGAAGCCGGTGCAGACAACCGCAACGAAAACCGCGAAGGCCGTGGTGGCCGTGGCCGCAACTCGCGCCGTGGCGAACGTGGTCCGCGCCCACAAGACGGCACCCAAAACGGCGAAGAAGGCCAGCAGGCACAGCTCGGCTTTGCCGAGGGCCCAGCCCCTACCGAGGGCGAGGCCGATACCGACGCCAATGCGCAGCGCGAACCGCGTTCGCGTGACCGCTATGGCCGTGAGCGCCGCCCGCGCCAAGACCGTGCCGAGCGTGGCGAAGAGGCCGCAACCCAGGCCACCGATGCAGCGCCCAGCAACGCTCCCGCCGAGTCGGCAGTGCACGCTTACGCAGCGCCGGCACCAGCCGCACCACAAGCCGTGGCCGCACCCAGCCACAGCAGCGCCCCGAGCAGCGCCCCGAGCAGCGCCGCAGCCACACCAGCAGCCATGCCAACGGTTACGACCTACGCCTTGCCGCTGGACACGCTGCAGGAAATTGCCACGCAGTCAGGCTTGCAGTGGGTCAACTCGGATGCCCAACGTGTGGCAGCGGTGCAGGCAGCAATTGCTGCTGAACCCAAACCCGCGCACGTCCCGCGCGAGCGCCCGGCACCCGTGGTGCTCGACACCGGCCCGCTGATTCTGGTGGAAACCAAACGCGATCTGCGCGACCTGACGCTGCCGTTTGAGCAGACGCCCAGCGCCTAAAGCAAACCGACCTCCCGGCTGCGGCGGGGGTTGAAACTACGGCGTGAACAGTCCACGGCGAACCAGTTCGCCGTGGCTGGCCACCTGGTTGGCACCACTGCTTTGGCAAAAATCCACCGCTCGCTCGGCACGAGCGAGCGTGCTGTCGGGTGAATCCTCGGCGCTCACGCGCGAAAACCCGGCACAAATGGTGACGCCGCCCACCTGCGCAGTTTTGAACTTTTCCACGTTGACGCGAAAGCGCTCGAACGCCGCCAACACCAAGGCTTCTTCGGGGCAATGCATCAGCACGGCAAACTTATCCCCGCCCAGCCGGTACAAGCGGTCGTAGGTGCGGAAGGTGTTGCGCATGATGCGCGCCACCAGCAGCAGCACATCTTCGGCAACCAGGTTCCCGTACTTGTCGTTGATCTGGTCAAAGCCATCAACGCTGACGCTGCCCAGCCAGTAGTTGGGCGGCACGCGGTGGCGGCGCTCCTGGCCGGACGCGTCCGTAGGTGCAGGAGCGGCTTGCTGCGCCTGAATGCTTTCGCCAAGTTCCTCCAGCACCGCGCTATAAAACGTGTCGTCCAGCGCCTTGCGGTTGAGCAGTCCGGTCAGGGCATCGCGGTCGCTATAAGCCAGCAACCGGTACATATTGCGAAACACGTGCAGCAAGGCGTCAGTCGTCGCCTGCTGCTCGGGCTTGAGCACTGCGCCCGAGTGGATTTCGACCACGCCCTCGTCATCGTCCGGGTTGTCGGCAAATAGCGGCAGGTAGGTAATGCGCGGGCCTTCTTCGCCGGCCCAGGCCAGTTCCACCTTGGCCTGGCTTTGCAGGCACTGCAGGCGACTCTTGTCGTCGTCCACGGAGCGCAACGCGCCAAAATCCACCCACAGCGGGTCGATCAATTTGCCGCCACCGCGCGCATCCAGCGAGGCAATTTCCAGCCAGCGCCGGCTGCCTTCTTCACTTAGCACGCGTGCCATCACCACGCGCTCGATCGGCAACAGGTCGATCAGCGCCTTGGAGAGGGTAAGTTCCAGATGGTCCCGATCGCGGTGATCGGTGAGTTTGAGCAGGTGGTCCAGGAGTGTTGCCATGCCCACATATTAGCGAGCAATCAGGGCAACGTCACCTTTTTGCGGCTTCGCGGTAGGCTGCGCTGGCCGCCTGCGTGTCCTGGCGCTGCTCGGCCAACTGCGCCAAGGCGCGCCAGGCGTCGCGCCGCAAGTCGGCGTCCTGCAGCAACGAAAGTGACTGCTTGAGCATCTGTTGCGCCTTGCCCCAAAGTTGCAGGTGCATGCAGGCAATGCCGGCCAGGTATTGCAGCACCGGGTCGCGCGGCTGCGCCATCTGGGCGCTCTCGATGCGGCCCAGCCAGGCGCTGTCGTGTTGTGAATCGGGCACGGCAAAGCCGCGCTCGAGCACCCGCACCAGGCGCACGCGCTCGGCCGCGCTAAGGGCATCGGCGCGCCGCACCATCGCCTCCCAGGGGGCAAGCAACCATTGGCGCGACAGTGCCACGTCGCCACCGTGGTCCAGCAGGCGCTGCGCTGCCTCCAGTGCCACGGCGGGCATATTCTGCTCGGCGCTGTCCAGCGCACCCCAGGCCTGCGCAATCTGCACCGGGTCGTGCGCGGCGCGGATCAGTTCCAGTGCCAGCCCGCAGGCAATGCTGGCGCCAGCCATTTCAGAAAACGCGCGGTGCTTGGTGAGCAAGCGCACCGTCTCCAACGCCATGCGCGAGCGCCCGGCCAAGCGTGCCGCCTTGAAACGCAGACGCAGTGCCAGCGTGCGCCGGGCCGCCCCTTGGGGCAGTTGCTCCATCCATTGCAGGGCAGCGGCAGCGTCGCGGTCGTCCAGCGCCCAGCGCGCACCGCGCAGTTGCACGCCTTCGCGCGCGTCCTGGGCATCGCGCGCTGCGGCGTGCTCCAGCGCTTTTTGGAAGTGCGCGTCGCGCACGCTGCGGTCTTGCAGCGCGTGGGCGCTTTCGGCCGCCAGCAGATGCGCGGTAGTGGCCAGCCGCCCGCGGTAGGCCAGATGCTCGCCGCTTTGCTCCACCGATTCTTCCAGCGACACCACCAGCTCAGCCGCCTTGCGGGCGCGCACAAATCGGCCCGCTGCCAGGTGTGAGAGCGCGTCGAGCAGCGCGCTGTGGATGGCGCGCTCCTTATGCAGCCGCCGCCAGTTGCGCGCCTGTTCGGGAATGCGCAGCAGCGCCGTGAGCGCGCGCAAGGCGTAATGCAGCGTTACAAAGCAGCCCGCCAAGGTCAGTAGCACCAGATTGAGCGACAGGTCCACGCGGTAAGGTGCCCAGAAAACGGTCACGGTGCCGTGGTCGTTGCCGGCAAACAGGGCCAGCGCCACGGCAACCGCGAACAAGGCCATCAACCACAGGGCGGCGCGCATGTCAGCGTCCGGACGCAGCGGTGGTCAGCGCCGCCAGGGTGTCGTCGATGCGCGGCAACTCCAGCGCCTTGATTTGTGCCTGCACCTGCTGCAGCAGGGCAACGGTGGTCTGGGTCTTGCGCGAACCGGCGTCAAAGTAGCGCGTAAGCATGACCGCCGCCGTGGCCAGGTCGGAGCGCGCCGAGTCGATATGGCGCGCCAGCAGGCTCAGGCGCGCATTGAGCAGTTTGAGTTTGAGGTTTTCACGCAAAAAGAACGACTGCTCGGGCGAGAGCAGCGCCGCCTCGGGCTCTTCGATGCGGCTCACGCGCACCAGCGAGCGCACTTCGTCGCGCAGCAGCAGGCCCAGGCGCACCCACCAATTGGCCACAGATTCATCGGGCTTGCGTTTGAGCGGCTCAATCGGGTGCGCCGCCGCCACGGCGTTGGCCAGGGGCACTTCGTCGGCCAGCAGCACCAGTTCGTCGAGCTTGATCAGCAGCGTGGGCGTGTCGGCCAACGCGGTGGCCTTGATGCGCGCCAAGTCACGCGCAATGGCGCGTTGCACCGGCGTCAGGCGCGGTTGGGCAGCGCGCGTGATGCGCGTATCGGCACTGCGCAGGGCCGCAAGCAGTGGCTCGGCGCTGCCGGTCAACTGCGACTGCTGTTGCGCCAGACGCACAGCCGACTCGATATCGACCACCATGTTCTCGTCGCGCGAACGCGACAGGCTCTGCATCAACTCCTCCAACTGGGTGCGCTGCAGCGACACTTCGCTCAGGCGCGCCTCCATCACCGAGGCCTTGGCCGCAGTTTCCAGCGACAACTCTTGCGCCTGCTTGGCAACCACGGCGGCCTGGGTTGCCTGAACACCGCTGTCGGCGCTCTGGCGCGCGAGTTGCTCTTGCATCGACGAGAGTTTTTGCCAGAGCATGGCGCTCAGGCCCAGCGCCAGCACTGCCACAGCGGCCACCACCCATAACAGCCAGGGCGCACCCTGTGCTTCTTCGGGTGCGGGGTCGGCCAAAGGCGTTACTGCGGGGAAATCGGCGTTCATGGCAGCGATTCTATCGACGCCGTCACCGCAGCCAGGGTGGGAAGTGACTGGCAAACCACTTCAAAACCGGCCTCTTTGGCGCGCTGCGCGATGCGTGGATGGGTCGCCAGGGCCTTGGCTTTGCGCCACGACTGGCGCGGCATCTTGGCTACCAGGTTGTCAATCGCCTGCGAGCTGCTCAGTACCCACAGCGAGCCGTCGCTGGCTGCCTCGCGCACCAGCGCGCGGTCGGCGCGGCTCCATACCGGTGCGCAGCGCTGGTAGGCAGCCACAAAATCCACGTTGCCGCCCGCTGCGCGCACCTTGTGGGCTAACCAGTCGCGCCCGGCACCTTCGCCGTCGTCGGAAGCCTGTGCCCCACGCACGATCAGCAGCCGAAAGCCCGGTCCAACCTGCGAACCCACCACCGCCCACAGTGCCTCCGAATCGAGCTGCGGCGCGCGCCCGTCCGGCGCGTCGATGCGCTGCGCAGCTACCCCCACCTGCAACAACGCGGCGCGGCTGCCCGGCCCGGTCACAAAAGCCCGGGTCGTGGCTGTGGCCTGTTCGGAGAAAACATCGGTTTGCGCCGGTTTGCGCGCAAAAAACTGCGCCACTGCGGTGACGCTGACAAACATTACCGCGTCGTAACTTGCCACACCCTCCCAGGCTGCCAGCACGGGTGCCGCATCCGGCACGGCCTGCACCACCATCAGAGGCAACGCCAGCGCGTCAATGCCAGCGCGCGTCAGCGAGCGCACCCACTGCGTCGCTTGCGGCTGGGGACGCGTGACGATGACACGCATCGGCCTAGCCTGCGGCGCTGGTCTGTGCCTGCACCCCGTGCTGCAGTTGCCGTGCCACCTGCTCGCCCAAGTGCACGGCGGCCTCGGTCTGGGTGACATCGCCCTCGGCGTGGGCGTGCACCAGCGGCAGCACGCCTTCGGGGTCGCCCCAGGCGGCGTCAATGCGCAAGTGGTTGCCGTCCATGGTGGCGTAGGCCGCCAGCGGCATCGAGCAGCTTCCGCCCATCACCCGGCTGACTGCGCGCTCGGCCGACACCGCCAACCAAGTCGGCGTATGGCGCAGGCTCTCCAGGGCGGCAATCACGTCGGTGCGGTGCGAGCGCACCTCGATGCCGAGCGCCCCCTGACCAGCCGCGGGCAGCATCTGCTTGGGATCAAAAGTGGCGCGGATGCGCTCTTGCAGCCCCAGGCGCTTGAGCCCGGCCGCAGCCAGCACGATGCCGTCGTACTGGCCTTCGTCGAGTTTTCTCAGGCGGGTGTCCAGATTGCCGCGCAGCGCCTCAATCTTCAGATCCGGCCGCAGCGCGCGCAGCAAGGCCATGCGGCGCAGGCTGGACGTACCCACCACCGCGCCCTGGGGCAGATCGTCAAGCGCGCCGTAGCGGCCAGACACCCAGGCGTCGCGCGGGTCTTCGCGCTCCATCACACAGGCCAGGGCAAAGCCGGGTGGCAATTCCATCGGCACATCCTTGAGCGAATGCACCGCCAGGTCGGCCGCGCCTTGCTCCAGCGCCACTTCAAGCTCTTTGACAAACAGGCCCTTGCCGCCCACCTTGCTCAGGGCGCGATCCAGAATCTGGTCGCCCTGGGTGGTCATGCCCAGCAGGCTGACCTGGTGGCCCAACTGCTGCAGCAGGGCCTGGACATGCTCGGCCTGCCACATGGCAAGACGGCTCTCTCGGGTAGCGATCGTGAAATGGTTCAAAGCTGTCACCTGTTTGCGCAAAATCCGTTGGTAATCGGTCGATTGTCTTCGATGCTAGCACGCCCCGCCCAAGTCATCCGCGACCCTTCTCTCTGTCATTGCCACGCTTGGCCCGCAGTGACGAATCACGGCTCATGATCCCCAATCAGTTACTGGCAGGTGCCTTGGGTGCGGCCAGCTTGGCGGCGTTGGCAAAGTCGCCCGCGTAGACGTGTACCAGCTTGGCCGGATCGAAGTATTTGGCTATGGCGGCCCGAACGTCGGCCAGCGTAGCCGCCTGCAGCCGCGCTTCGCTGTTGGCAACAAACTGCATGCTGCGGCCCTGGTACAACTGGCTGGCCAGCGTGGTGGCCAGCGTGCCGTCCTGCGTGCGGTTAATCAACTGCGTCTGCAAAATGCCGCTCTTGGCGTCCAGCAACTCCTGCTCGGTAATTCCGTCCTTGATCATGCGCGCCAATTCCTGCTCGACACCGGTCTTGAGCTTGGCCAGGTTCTGGGGCGCATAGATGGCGTACATCCCCAGCGTGCTGTTGGCGTCATAGGGGTTGAGTTGCAGGAACGAACCCGCCCCGTAGCTGATGCCGTCAGTTTGGCGCAGGCGGTCTGCCAGGCGGCTCTTCAAACCGCCCCCGCCAAAGATGCGGTTGGCAATTGCCAGCGCCTGGACGTCGGGCGCTTCGTCGGTCACCGGCAGGGCCACACCGGCCATGTAGAAGGCGTTGGCCTTGTCGGGCGTCTCAAAGCTCAGCGCACCGCCCTTGGGAGTGCGATACGGCTGCGGCACGCGCACATACTTTGCCGGGCTCTTCCAGTCACCCAGCATGGTCTTGAGCGCCTCCTGGGTCTGCTTCACGTCAAAGTCGCCCACCAGGGCCACCTGGCCAAAGTTGGCGCCATAGAACGCGCGGTGCAAGGTTTTGAGGTCGGCCGCACGCAGCGCCTTGAACGCGGCGATCTGCTCGTCAAAACTGGCGGCGTAGCGCACGTCGCCCAACTTGTAGGGGTTGTCCCAGCGCGCCAGTTCGGTTTGCGCCACGGCGTCGGGCTGGCGGCGCTGCTCCTGCACGGACGTAATTACCTCGGTACGGTACTGCTCAAACTCGGACGCCGGGAAGGTCGGGTTGCGCAGCACCTCGCGCAGCAGTTGCAGCGTGTCGGCCAACTGCTCGCGCCGGGTTTCAAACTTGACCGTCACGGCGTTGCCGTCGCGGGTGGCGATTTCGACCTTGGCCTTGAGTTCATCGAGCCGGTCGGCAATCTGTTGGCGGCTCCACTTGCCCGCGCCGCGCAGCAGCATCTGGGCCACGCTTTGCGCCAGTTCGCGCTTGCCAAACAGGCTGCGCTCGTCGCCCATGCGCAGGATGATCTGGCCGTTGACCGTATTGCCGCGCGTGGACTTGCGCAGCAGTGCCACCTTCATGCCGTTGGGCAACTCGGAGCGCACCGTGCGCTGGTCGATGTTGGCAGTGGACGGGTCAAACACCTCGCCTTGGGCCAGCGCCGCTTTGCCCTGGTAGTTGGCCAGCAAGCTGCCCAGGTCGGGCGCTGCGGGCAATGCAGCGCGCACCGGCTTGTCGGTCGGGATGAACTGGCCGTAGGTGCGATTGCTCTCGATCAGATAGGTTTCGGCCGCGCGCTGCACGTCTAGCAGCGTGGCTTTTTCAACGCGGTCACGGTGCAAAAAGTACAGCCGCCAGTCGCCCTGCGCCACCGACTCGGACAGCCCCACGCCAAACGATACCGGGTTGGACAGGGTCTTTTCAAAGGCGTTGAGGATCGCCGTCTTGGCGCGCTTGAGTTCGGCTTCGGTCAACGGGTTTTTCCTGATGCCCTCCACCACCTGGAGCAAGACCTTGCGCGCTTCGTCGCGCGACTGGGTTTTGTTCAGGCTCACAAAAAACGCCAGGTAGCCGGGGTCGTGCAGCGCCAGCGATTCGCCGTTGACGCTGGCAGCCTTCTTCTGGTCCACCAGCGCCTTGTGCAGGCGGCCATTGGGCGTGTCGGCCAGGATGTAGGTCAGCAGTTCGGCATAGGTGGCGTCGGGGTGTGCGCCGGGTGCGATGTGGTAGAGCGAGCCAATCAGGTGGCTGTCGCCCACGCGCACCACGCTCACCTCGCGCGCGCCGTCCTGCGCCGGGTCGAGCGTGTACAGCACCGGCAGCACGCGGCTCGGCTTGGCAATCGGGCCAAACACTTTTTCAATGTGGGCCAGGGTGCGCTGAGGGTCAAACTTGCCGGTCACGATCAGCGTGGCGTTATCGGGTTGGTAGTAGGTGCGGTAGAACGCTTGCAGGTTTTCAATGCGCACGTTTTCCACATCGGCGCGTGCACCAATGGTGGACTTGCCATAGTTGTGCCACTGGTAGGCGGCAGCCGTCATGCGCTCCCACAGCATTTGGCTGGGCTCGTTTTCGCCCGACTCCATCTCGTTGCGCACCACGGTCATTTCGCTATCGAGGTCGCTGCGCGCCACAAAGCTGTTGACCATGCGGTCGGCTTCCATCGTCAGCGCCCAATCCAGGTTGTCGTCGCTGGCGGCAAAGGTCTCGAAGTAATTGGTGCGGTCGTAAAAGGTGGAGCCGTTCATGCGCATGCCCCGGCGCGCGAATTCCTCCACGATGGTTTTGCCCGGCAGGCTGGGCGTGCCCTTGAACACCAGGTGCTCCAGCAAATGCGCCATGCCGGTTTCGCCATAGTTCTCGTGGCGCGAGCCCACCATGTAGGTCACGTTGACGGTGGTGGTCGGCTTGGACGCATCGGGCGCCAGCAGCACGCGCAAGCCATTGGGCAGGCGGTATTCGGTAATGCCCTCCACGCTGGTATAGCGCTGCGCCACACCGGCGGCAGGCGCGGATTTGCTGGCCTGGGGCGCTGCCCCTTGGGCCCATGCCGCTGTGGGCACCAGCGTCTGCGCCACCAGCCCGATTACACACACCAGGCCTAAAGTAAATCGCTTATTCATCGCTTGCTTTCATCCCTTGTGACAAAGAAAAACTATTCCGCTCGCGGTGCCGCCCGGCATCCGCCAACCATCAACCCGCGAGCAACTCCTTGAGCGCGGCGAGTTGCCGACGCGAAACCGCCAGCACCTCGTCCACACCTTCGAGCTGCAGCGCCCAGCCCTCGCCCTCGTCGGGGTCAAAGTGCTTTTGCAGGGCCCGCAGCGCACGGCGCGCCGCCAGGGCGTTGCGGTGCACGCGCACGAACCGGGAAGCATATTTTTCTTCCAGTTCGTTGAGCGAGGCGTCCAGAATATAACTGCGCGCGGCCGTTCGCACCGTGATGTACTTGAGTTCAGCCTTGAAATACACAACCTCGTCCAGCGCAATGCGCTCGGTGCGGCCACGCTCCTGGATCACCACATACTCGTCCTCGGCGCTATCTGCAAGAGCCGGGCCGCGCGCCTGCAGATAGCGCTGCGCCTTGTGCAATGCCGCCTGCAGCCGCTCCAGCCGCACCGGCTTGGTGAGGTAGTCCACCGCCTCCAGCTCAAACGCCTGCAGCGCGTGCTCGGCGTGCGCGGTGACAAAGATCAGCGCCGGGGCCGACGGCTGCTGGCGCAGCGCGCGCACCAGCGCCAGCCCATCGGCACCGGGCATGTGGATATCGATCAGCGCCACGTCCAGCGCCTGGCGCTGCAAGCACTCCATTGCCTGCACCGCGTTACCCGCCTCGGCCACCACACGGGCGCGCGGGCTGACGCAGTCGCGCAGCAGCGTGCCCAAGCGGGTGCGCGCCAGCGGCTCGTCGTCGACCAGCAGCACCTTGAGCCGGTCGCTCACAGCGGCACCTCGATACGCACCTGGTACACACCGTCGCGCAGACCGGCGCGAAACTGGCCTTGCACGTCGTACATCAAGGCCAGGCGCTCGCGCACATTGCTCAGGGCCAGACCCTGCCCGGCGGGGCCCGGCCCGGCAGGCACGGTGTTGGTGACCTTGATGACCACCACCGCGCCGCGGCACTGGGTCGAAATTTTGACTTCGGCACCGCTCTCGCTGGGCTCTACGCCATGGCGCACGGCGTTTTCCACCAGCGGCTGCAGCAGCAGCGAGGGCAGCCTGACCGCGTCGGCGCGCGGGTCCAGCGCCCATTGCACCTGCAAGCGCGCGCCAAAGCGCACCTGCTCGATGGCCAGGTAGCGCTGCGCCAGCGCAATCTCCTGCGCGAGCGTGACCGCGTCGGACTGGTCGCGCAGCGAGTAGCGAAACAGGTCGCTCAAGTCTTCGAGCAGCGCCTCGGCCTTGGCCGGCTCGGCACGCACCAGCGCAATGGCGCTGTTGAGCGTGTTGAACAAAAAGTGGGGCCGAATGCGCGACTGCAACTGCGCCAACCGCGCCGACGCATCGGCCGGCCGGCGCCCCTTGGCGCGCATCACCAGCGCCCCCACCAAGAGCGCCGCCAACAACGCACCGCTGCATGCGCTGGCCACCCAGGGCGCATTGCCCAGCAGCCCCGCCACCACCAGCACGCCGCAGCCATACGCCCCGGCCAGCGCGCCCAGCGCCACCCCGGCCACGTACTGCACGCGCGGCGCAAGCCGCGCCAGCAGCCGCTTGCTGGCACACGCCAGCACCACCCAGCCCAGCACCCCCGGTAAAGCCCCCGCCGTCGCCAGCGACAGGCGCAGCACCCAATCCTGCAAGTCGGTAGCCACAAACAGCACCACCACCGCCACACTCAGCTCCACCAACAGCACCGCACGCAGCACCACCCCGATCTGGCAAGCGTCAAACACCAGCACCGGCTCCACAGGCGCGGCCTCGGGCACAGGCGCCAGTTCCTGGAACGCGGACAGGATTTGGGTGTCTTTCATGAAGACGGATTTTGGACTGATTTGGGCGTTCCTTTTGTCGCCTTGGTAATGGCTGGCGGCTGCGGCACAAGGGTGTGCGTCGCACGTTCGCGTGCCAGTTCCATGGCGCGGTGCAACTGCGCCTGCAAAACCTTCATATCAGGGATATGCGCCAGGCCCAGAAAGTCCAGCATATACGGGTCGCGAAACACGAGCTCGGGTGTCATTTGGCCGCCTTCACGCAAATGGGCACAGCGGTTTCAGATTTCTTCGCCATCGTCTTCCCTCCCATCGGTATTGATTTCTTGGTCCCCACCCCTGAGCAAAGTCTAAAGGCAAACCGACATGAGCCGTGCGCACCCTCTCCGCCAACGAAGCCAAAACACAATTCGGCCACTTTATCGACATGGCCCAGCGTGAGCCCGTGCGCGTGATGCGGCGCGAGCGTGTGGTGGGTGTGCTGGTTTCAGCGCAAGACTATGAGGCCATGCGCCAGTTTTACGCCAACCGTTTGCAACACACGCTTGCGGCCAGCAGCACACAGGCTCTGGCAGAATTGAAACCGGTGCCTAATTGAGGCCGACATCCCACCGATAAAATGACCCGCTATGACGAACCAACTCGATAAAAAGTCCCAGGCGTGGTCGGCGCTGTTTTCGGAGCCGATGAGCGATCTGGTCAAGCGCTACACGGCCAGCGTGTTCTTCGACCAACGCCTGTGGCGGGCCGACATTGCGGGGTCGCTGGCGCATGCCGAGATGCTGGCTGCGCAGGGGATCATCAGCGCGCCGGACCATGCATCCATTGTGGACGGCATGGCGCAGATTCGCACCGACATCGAGGCGGGCCGGTTTGAGTGGAAGCTCGACCTGGAAGACGTGCACCTCAACATCGAGGCGCGCCTGACGCAACTGGTGGGCGACGCGGGCAAGCGCCTTCACACCGGGCGCAGCCGCAACGACCAGGTGGCCACCGACGTGCGCCTGTGGCTACGCGACGAGATCGACCTGATTGGCAGCCTGCTGATCGATCTGCAAAGGTCGCTGCTGGACGTGGCCGAGGCCAACGTCGATGTGATCCTGCCGGGCTTCACCCACTTGCAGGTGGCGCAGCCGGTGAGCTTTGGCCACCACATGCTGGCTTACGTGGAAATGTTCAGCCGCGACGCCGAGCGCTTTGCCGAGGTGCGCCGGCGCACCAACCGCCTGCCCCTGGGTGCGGCCGCGCTGGCGGGCACCAGCTACCCGCTGGACCGCGAGCGCGTGGCGCGCACGCTGGGCATGGTGGACGACGCGGGCCATGCTGCGGTATGCCAAAACAGCCTGGACGCCGTAAGCGACCGCGACTTTGCGATTGAATTCACCGCCGCGGCCAGCCTGTGCATGCTGCACATCAGCCGCATGAGCGAGGAGCTGATTTTGTGGATGAGCCAGAACTTTGGCTTTATCCACATTGCTGACCGCTTTACCACCGGCAGCTCGATCATGCCGCAGAAGAAAAACCCCGACGTGCCCGAACTGGCGCGCGGCAAAACCGGGCGCGTGGTCGGCCACCTGATGGGCCTGATCACCCTGATGAAGGGCCAGCCCCTGGCCTACAACAAGGACAACCAGGAAGACAAGGAGCCGCTGTTCGACACGGTTGATACGCTCAAGGACACGCTGCGCATCTTTAGCGAAATGGTGGGCGGCCAGCTCAACCCGGGCACCGGCCACAAGGAAGGCGGCATCACCGTCAACCCGATTCCCATGGAAGCCGCCGCGCGCAAGGGCTACGCCACCGCCACCGACCTGGCCGACTACCTGGTCAAAAAGGGCCTGCCCTTTCGCGATGCGCACGAAGTGGTGGCCCACGCCGTCAAGGCCGCCACCAGCCACCAGGTGGACCTCTCCGAGCTACCCCTGGCCGTGCTGCAGGAGTTCCACCCCGCCATCGGCAAAGACGTGTACGAAGTGCTAAGCCTGCGCGGCAGCCTCAACGCCCGCAACACCCTCGGCGGCACCGCGCCCGAGCAAGTGCGTGTGCAGATTGGGCGGCACAAGACGAGGTTGGGCCCGTAATACCCCCCGTCACTGCGAGGCCGCAGGCCGTGGCAGTCCATGGCTTGCGATGCCCCCGCCGTCACTGCGAGCGCAGCGCGGCAGTCCATGCATGGATCGCCACAGGCCTTCGGCCTTCGCGATGACGCCTCTGCCGCCTTCGCGATGACGCCTCTGACACATTCGTCACTGCGAGGCCGCAGGCCGTGGCAGTCCATGGCTTGTGATGCCCCTGTCGTCACTGCGAGCGCAGCGTGGCAGTCCATGCATGGATCGCCACAGGCCTTCGGCCTTCGCGATGACGCCCCTGCCGCCTTCGCGATGACGCCTCTGC
>CAIPBW010000025.1 GCA_903863395.1 uncultured beta proteobacterium | reverse complement strand
GTGGCTTGGGGCTTGGACAGCGGTACGTTCAGCAACGCGCAATTGCGCGCCCAGGTGGCAGCCATCAAGGTGGTGGCAGCGCGCCTGCAGTCGCGCGTGGTGGAGCGCGCCATGCAGGCCTTTGGCGCCATGGGCCTGTCGCCCGATACGCCGCTGGCGGCGCTGTGGACCAGGGGCCGCGCCATGCACCTGATGGACGGCCCGGACGAAGTGCACTTGCGTACCGTGGCGCGCCAGGAACTCGCCCAGGCACGCGCGCGCACCGGCAGCGGCGCGGCCTACTTCACCACGCCCGAGCAACTGGCCGCACCACCACGCATTCGCTGATTCCCTGCGCCCGGTACGGGTGTTGGCGCTGGTTTACAGTGCGGGCTCTGCCCTCAACCCGCGAGACATTTTTCTGATGAACGCAACGCTTCAAACCCTGACCCTTGGCGGCGGCTGCTTTTGGTGCACCGAAGCGGTTTATGTGCAGGTGCGTGGCGTGCTCGACGTGGAGTCGGGCTACAGCAACGGCCAGACGCAGCGCCCCAGTTACGACGACGTGTGCCGTGGTGACACCGGGCACAACGAAGTGGTGCAACTGCGCTACGACCCAGAGCAGGTTTGCACCCGCGAACTGCTGGAGATTTTCTTTTTGATCCACGACCCCACCACGCTCAACCGCCAGGGCAACGACTACGGCACCCAGTACCGTAGCGGCATTTACTTCAGCAACGCCGAGCAGCAAGCTTGCGCCCAGGCACTGATTGCCGAACTCACGGCCGCCGGTGTGTACCCGCGAGCCATCGTTACCGAAGTGCTGCCGCTGGACAACTACTGGCCCGCCGAGGACTACCACCAGGACTTTTTTGAGCGCAACCCGTACCAGGGCTACTGCCAGGCCGTGGCCGCGCCCAAGGTGGCCAAGTTCCGCAAGACCTTTGCGCGTTTGACGAAGTAAACCCGCTGGCTGTGGCCAGGGTTTACCAAAGCGTCACGCTTGCCTGCTAAGCTTGTGGGCAATGATTCGCAGCACTGATCTCACCTACCACTACCCCAACGGCAATACCTTGGCATTCCCCGATGTGGATGTACCGCAGGGCGCGGTGTTGTTGCTTAGCGGTCCCTCGGGCTGCGGCAAGTCCACCTGGCTGGCGTTGGTGGGGGCGCTGATGGCGCCCACGGCGGGCACGCTGACGGTGGCCGGAGAGGCGCTCCATGCTCTCAAAAATGTAGCGGCTGACGCATGGCGTGCAAAGGCGATTGGCTTCCTTCCACAAAAGCTGCACCTGAGCAGCGCGCTCACGGTGCAGCAGAATTTGCAGATCGCACAGTGGGCCAGCGGCCAGAGCGAAGACGATGCCCGCATCGACGCCGCGCTCCAGGCCCTGGGCGTGGCCGAACTGGCACGGCGCAAGCCGCAGCAACTCTCGGGCGGGCAGGCGCAGCGCGTGGCGCTGGCGCGCTCGGTGCTTCTGGAGCCGCGCGTGCTGCTGGCCGACGAACCCACGGCCAGCCTGGATGACGCCTCTGCCGCCGACGCCGTGGGCTTGCTGCTACAGACTGCGCGCAGCCATGGCGCAACGCTCGTGATTGCCACGCACGACGCGCGCGTGGCGGGACTGCTTGCCGCTGCTTCGCACCAGCCCAACAGCTTTCAAACCTTGGCACTCGGGCCTGCGCCCCAGGCGGTGCGCTAGCATGAAAACGCTCACCCTGGCTTGGCATTACTTGTGGGCGCGGCCCCTGTCGGCGGCGCTCAATGTGTTGCTGTTGGCGCTGGGCTTGGCGTCGATCACCTTCCTGCTGCTGGTCGGCCACCAACTGAGCCGTGCTTTTGACCGTGATCTGGCGGGTATCGACGTGGTGGTGGGTGCCAAAGGCAGCCCGATGCAACTGATCCTCAGCGGCGTGCTGCACATCGACGTGCCGCCGGGCAACATTCCCCTCAAAGCAGTGCGGGAGTTGGAGAAGCACCCGATGGTCGCAGCCATCATCCCCATCAGCCTGGGCGACAACTTTCAGGCGTTTCGCATTGTCGGCACCTCGCACGCCTACATCAACCACTACCAGGCCACGCTCGCTCAGGGGCAACTTTGGACCGCACCCATGCAGGTGGTGCTGGGTGCCAGCGTGGCACGCAAGCTTGGTCTGGCGCTGGGCAACACCTTTGCCGGCGCGCACGGCCTGGGCGGGAGTGGGCACGCGCATGGCGACAACCTGTACACCGTGGTCGGCATCCTGCAGCCCAGCGGCAGCGTGCTCGACCGGCTGATCCTCACCGACACGGCTTCGGTCTGGCACGTGCACGAGGCACACACTGACGACGACGAGCACGATGACGCCGCCCACGACGCTGCGGCCCACGACGCAGATCGCGAAATCACGCTGGCGCTGGTGCAGTACAAGACGCCGCTGGCGGCCATGAGTTTTCCGCGCTACGTCAACACCAGCACGCAGATGCAGGCCGCGTCGCCCGCGCTGGAGGTCAGCCGCCTGCTCCACATGCTCGGGCTGGGCACCGACGTGTTGCGCGCCTTTGCCGGTGTGCTGTTGCTCACCGCAGCGTTGAGCGTGTTCATTGCGCTATGGAGCGCGGTGCGTGAACGCCGGGGCGACCTGGCGCTACTGCGCATGCTCGGCGCGCCACCGGGCAAGGTTGCGGCGCTGCTGCTGTGCGAGGCGCTCTGGCTGGGCCTGCTGGCCGCCGGACTGGGGCTGGCCCTGGGGCAGGCGTTTGCTCTGGCGCTGGGCTTGTTTTTGCAACTTGACACCAGTTTGCTGGTCGGTGGTATGGTCTGGCCTGCGCAGTTGCTGCTGGTGCCCTGCTTGGCGTTGCTGGTGTCGCTGGGCGCGGCGCTGTTGCCCGCGTTCGGTGCGTACCGCGTGAGCGTGCTCGAACTTCTTCAAGGTAGGTGACAAGATGAAAAATTGGCATGGAATTCTGGCAGTCCTTGCTTTGGCGGGGCTCGCTGTGGGCGCGCAAGCGCAAGGTGGTGCTCCGGTCCCTGGCGGCGTACCTGCGGGCAGCGGTGCGGGGGTGCACAGCCCCAGCAGCCCGTTTGCGCCGCTGCAGGAGCGCGCCGATGTGTTGCAGTGGTCGATGCTGACCAGTGTCACCACGCGGGTTGAGAAGAATCGCATATTGCCGGTGTTTCCGGCCACGGTGCAGGCGCTGGACAAAAAGAGCCAGCGCGTGCAGGGCTTCATGATGCCGCTGGAGCCGGGCGAGAAGCAGCGCCACTTTCTGCTCAGT
>CAIPBW010000024.1 GCA_903863395.1 uncultured beta proteobacterium | reverse complement strand
TTGCTGTGGCTGCCGGAGCCGGAGGGCACGCCGGTGTGAAAAGCCCGTTTGCGCTGGTGCAGGAAATCCGCCAGTGGTTTGACGGCCCGCTGGCCTTGAGCGGCTCGATTGCCAGTGGCGCGGCGGTGCTTTCGGCACAGGTCATGGGGGCTGACTTTGCCTACATTGGCTCGGCCTTCATTGCCACGCGCGAGGCACGCGCCTCGGACGCCTACAAACAGGCAATCGTGGACTGCGACTCGGACGAAATCATTTACAGCAACCTGTTCACCGGTGTGCATGGCAACTACCTGGCGCCGAGCATTCGCGCAGCCGGGCTGGACCCGGCGGATCTGCCCGAGAGCGACCCCAGCAAGATGAACTTTGGCGGCACCGCTGCCAAGGCGTGGAAAGAAATCTGGGGTTGCGGTCAGGGCATTGGTGCCATCAGCCAGGTGCAGTCAACCGCTGAATTTGTGGCCCAACTCAAGCGCGAATACGCAGCGGCGCGCGCGCGCTTGCTGCAGGTCAGCGCCGCCAACGCGGCTTGAGCACGCGCCACCTGGTGCCGCCGTCGTGCTGGCTCAGGACGGCCAGGTGGAGCCGTGCTCGGGCACCATGGCGCGCCAGCCCAGCGTGTGGCTGATGCGCTTGCGCAATTCGTCCGACGCTTCGCGCTCTCCATGCACCACATAGACCTGGGCGGGTGCCTGCGGCATGGTGCGCAGCCAGGCCAGGATTTGGGTGGCATCGGCGTGCGCCGAGGCCGATTGCAGTTGCACTATCTCGGCGTGCAGCTCCACGTCGCGCCCATGGATGCGTACCGACTTGGCCCCGCTGGCCAGGGTGGCACCACGTGTGCCCGGTGCCTGGTAGCCGGTGAGGATGATCATGTTGCGGTGGTTGCCAGCATGGTGTGCAATGTGGTGCAAAACGCGCCCGCCGGTGGCCATGCCGCTGGCCGACAGAATCACCATCGGGCCATGGCGACCGGCCAGGGCGCGTGACTCATCGGTGCTGGTAACCATGGTGGCACCATGCGTCAGGGCCTGGGTGTCCTTGCTGCTGAGACGGTGTTCGCCCTGGTGGTGCTCAAACAAGTGGGTAGTGTGCACAGCCATCGGGCTGTCCAGAAATACCGGTAGCGACTTGGGGATGTCGCCGCGCAGCTTGAGCAGGTGAATGGCGTGCAACAGTGCCTGCGCTCTGCCGACTGCAAACACCGGAACCACCGCCACACCGCCGCGCGCAGCCAGCCGCTTGAGGGCGGGCCCGAGTTCACCCAGCACATCTTCCTTGGGGTGCTCGCGGTTGCCGTAGGTCGACTCGACCAGCACCGTGTCGGCCTGCGGCGCATTGGCCGGAGGGTTCATGATCAGGTCATCGGGGCGGCCCAGGTCGCCCGAGAACAGAATGCGCCGCCCGGCCACTTCCAGCAGCAGGCTGGCCGCGCCCAGGATGTGCCCGGCCGGTGAGAAGGTGGCACGCCAGCCGGGCAGGGGCTGGAACGTGACGCCGCATTCCGTGACCTTGATCAGGGGCAGACAGTCGAGCGCGTCCTGGCGCGAGTACAAGGGCATGGCCGGCGCATGCTTGGAGAAGCCGTGGCGGTTGGCAAACGCCGCGTCTTCTTCCTGGATGTGGCCGCTGTCGGGCAACAGGATGCGGCACAGGTCGCGCGTGGCACCGGTGGCGTGGACTTTGCCGACAAAGCCTTCGCGCGCCAGCAGGGGCAGGTAGCCGCTATGGTCCAGGTGCGCGTGGGTCAAAACCACGGCGTCGATCTGGTTGGGTGCCACCGGCAGCGGCGTCCAGTTGCGCAGGCGTAGTTGCTTGTAGCCCTGGAACAGGCCGCAGTCCACCAGCAGGCTTTGCTCGCCGTGGCGTACCAGGTATTTGGAGCCGGTGACGGTGTCTGCACCGCCCAGAAATGTGATGTTGACACCCATGAGAGTACCCCCTAATCCACTTGCTTTGGCGCAAAAAAATGCCGCCCAATTCGTTATAGATCGGACGGCATCCTTGGGTTTGCCAATGTCAGCAAACTTTAACCTGCATCAACTGAACAGGTTCTTGAGCCGGTCGGTCCAACTGTCACCCGAGGGCGAATGCTTGCTGCCGCCTTTTTGGAACGACTCGCCGAGCTCGCGCAACAGGCGGCGCTGGTGCTCGCTGAGTTTGACCGGTGTTTCCACCGCAATATGGCAATACAGGTCACCAGGGTAGCTGGCGCGCACGCCCTTGATACCCTTGCCGCGCAGGCGGAACTGCTTGCCCGACTGGGTGCCCTCGGGGATGTCGATGGCGGCCTTGCCCGAGAGCGTGGGCACCTCGATCTCGCCGCCGAGTGCTGCCACCACCATGCTGATGGGCACCGAGCAATGCAGGTCGTCGCCATCGCGCTCGAAGATGTCGTGCTTTTTGATGCGGATCTCGATGTACAGGTCGCCCGGAGGGCCTCCGTTGGTACCGGGCTCGCCGTTGCCCGCGCTGCGGATGCGCATGCCGCCGTCGATGCCGGCAGGAATTTTGACTTCGAGCGTCTTTTGTCGCTTGATCTTGCCGTGCCCGCTGCACGCGCCGCAGGGTTCGGGGATGACTTTGCCCGCGCCACGGCAGGTGGGGCAGGTTTGTTGCACGCTGAAGAAACCCTGGCGCATCTGTACCGCGCCCGAGCCGTTGCAGGTGCCGCAGGTCTTGACCTGGGTACCGGGCTTGGCGCCGGTGCCCTTGCAGGTTTCGCAGTTGTCCCAGCTCGGAATGCGGATCTGCGCGTCTTTGCCCTTGGCCGCTTCTTCCAGCGTGATTTCCATCGCGTAGCTCAGGTCGCTGCCGCGAAACACCTGGCGCCCGCCGCCGCCGCCCGGACGGCCACCCCGGCCCTGGCCGAACATGTCGCCAAAAATATCGCCAAAGGCCTCGGCAAAGCCGCCATAGCCTTCACCTCCTGCGCCCCCCCGGTTGGGGTCGACACCGGCGTGGCCATGCTGGTCGTAGGCGGCGCGCTTTTGCGCGTCCGAGAGCATCTCGTAGGCTTCCTTGGCCTCTTTGAATTTTTCCTCTGCCGCCTTGGATGTGTCGCCCTGATTGCGGTCAGGGTGGTACTTCATCGCAAGTTTGCGGTAGGACTTTTTGATTTCTTCCTCGGTGGCGTTTCTGGTAACGCCCAAGGTTTCGTAATAGTCTCGCTTGGCCATGTTATTTCTGCGCCCGGTTACAACACAAAAGCCGCGTTGAGCACCACAGGGTGTTCAACGCGGCGCGCGCGAATTGCATTTCTGCTCGCAATCAGCCCTTCTTGACTTCCTTCACTTCGGCGTCTACCACATTGTCGTCTGCGGGCTTGGAGGCACCCGCATCGGAGCCGTGACCGGCCGAACCAGCGTCGCCCGCCGCTTGTGCGCCTGCTGCCTGGGCGGCCTGCTTGGCCTGCTCTTCGGCGTACATTTTTTCGCCCAGCTTCTGGCTGGCGGCCATCAGCGCGGTGTTCTTTTCTTCGATGCTGGTCTTGTCGTCGGACTTGATGGCGGCTTCGAGATCCTTGATCGCGGCCTCAATTTTTTCCTTCTCGCCGGCTTCGAGCTTGTCGCCGTATTCGGCCAGGCTCTTCTTGACGCTGTGCACGCTGGCGTCGGCCTGGTTCTTGGCTTGCACCAGTTCGAGCTTCTTCTTGTCGTCGGCGGCGTTGAGTTCGGCGTCCTTGACCATCTGCTGGATTTCGGCTTCGCTCAAGCCAGAGTTGGCCTTGATCGTGATCTTGTTTTCCTTGCCAGTGCCCTTGTCCTTGGCGCCAACGTGCAGGATGCCGTTGGCGTCGATGTCAAACGACACTTCAATCTGCGGTACGCCACGCGCCGACGGCGGGATGCCTTCGAGGTTGAACTCGCCCAGCATCTTGTTGACCGCAGCAATTTCGCGTTCGCCCTGGAATACCTTGATGGTTACGGCCGGCTGGTTGTCGTCGGCGGTGGAGAAGGTCTGCGCAAACTTGGTCGGGATGGTGGTGTTCTTGGTGATCATCTTGGTCATCACACCGCCCAGGGTTTCGATGCCCAGCGACAGTGGCGTAACGTCCAGCAGCAGCACGTCCTTGCGGTCACCGGCGAGCACCTGGCCCTGGATGGCAGCACCCACGGCAACCGCTTCGTCGGGGTTGACGTCCTTGCGCGGCTCTTTGCCAAACAACTCTTTGACCTTCTCCTGCACCTTGGGCATGCGCGTCATGCCGCCCACCAGAATCACGTCGTTAATGTCGGCAACGTTCACGCCCGCGTCCTTGATGGCCATGCGGCATGGCGCAATGGTGCGCTCGATCAGTTCTTCCACCAGGCTTTCGAGCTTGGCGCGGGTGAGCTTGATGTTGAGGTGCTTCGGGCCCGATGCATCTGCCGTTACATAGGGCAGGTTGATGTCGGTCTGCGAGCTGCTCGAGAGTTCGATCTTGGCCTTTTCAGCCGCTTCCTTGAGGCGTTGCAGGGCGAGCACGTCCTTGCCCAGATCGACGCCTTGCTCTTTCTTGAACTCGGCAATGATGAAGTCGATGATGCGTTGGTCAAAGTCTTCGCCACCGAGGAAAGTGTCGCCGTTGGTGGAGAGCACTTCAAACTGCTTTTCGCCATCGACGTCGGCGATTTCGATGATCGAGACGTCAAAGGTGCCGCCGCCCAGGTCGTACACGGCGATCTTGCGGTCGCCCTTTTCGTTCTTGTCCAGGCCGAATGCCAATGCGGCAGCGGTGGGCTCGTTGATGATGCGCTTGACCTCCAGGCCAGCAATGCGACCGGCGTCCTTGGTGGCTTGGCGCTGGGCGTCGTTGAAGTAGGCCGGGACGGTGATCACGGCGTCGGTCACGGCCTCGCCCAGGTAGTCCTCGGCGGTCTTCTTCATCTTGCGCAGAATATCGGCGCTGACCTGCTGCGGTGCCATCCGGTTGCCGCGCACTTCCACCCAGGCGTCGCCATTGTCGGCGGCGGTGATCTTGTAGGGCATCAGGTCAATGTCCTTCTGCACTTCCTTCTCGGTGAACTTGCGACCGATCAGGCGCTTGACTGCGTACAGCGTGTTTTTGGGGTTGGTAACCGCCTGGCGCTTGGCCGATGCGCCCACCAGCACTTCACCATCTTCCTGGTAGGCAATGATGGACGGGGTGGTGCGTGCGCCTTCGGCGTTTTCGATCACCTTGGGCACGTTGCCCTCCATGATGGAGACGCAGCTGTTGGTGGTGCCAAGGTCAATGCCAATAATTCTTCCCATGATGAACTCCTGCTATTTTGAAAAATCTGATGTGAATAAGGTGTGGCCGGGCAAGGCTATTTCAAGGGGACTTTTTGCCGGGCAAATGATGTGGATGGGGCGCTTGTGGGGCGCGCGCTCACTTGGGCGCTGCGACGGTAACCAGCGCCGGGCGCAGGATGCGCTCCGCAATCGAGTAGCCCTTTTGCAGCAGGCTGACCACCGTATTGGCCTCTTGCTCGCTGGGCACGACGCTGATGGCCTGGTGTTGGTGCGGGTCAAATTTGGTTCCGGCAGCCGGGTTGATGGGCAGAACCTTGTTGCGCTCCAGCGCGGCCAGAAGCTGGCGCAAGGTGGCCTGGGCTCCTTCGCGGATCTGGTCGGCGCTGGCGTCCTTGATGATCAGACCGGCCTCCAGGCTGTCGGCTACGGGCAGCAGGCTTTCAGCGAACGCTTCCACGGCGAACTTGCGCGCTTTGGAGATTTCTTCTTCGGCGCGGCGGCGGGCGTTTTCGGCCTCGGCCTTGGCGCGTAGGTACTGGTCGGCCAGTTCGGCGCTTTTGGCCTGCAGTGCGGCAAAGTCGGCCTGTACTTGTTCAAGCTTGTCAGCCAGGTTGTTGCCTGGGGTGGTCGCTTGGTCCTGGGTGCTCTGGAACGCGGCACCGCCGGCGGGGTTGGAGGGGAAAGATGGATCGGACATGCTGTAAGGGCAGGGGTAGTTGAAATGCTTCGGGCCCACTTGGGGGCAAGGCGTGCCAGTTCAAGGCCTGCACGCCAACATTTTTGCGGCGCTGCCGCAGGCAGCGGGGCTTAGTCTGCCAGCGCCAGCAGTTCGACGTCGAATTTGAGGGTGGCGTTGGGCGGAATGACGCCGCCCGCACCGCGGCTGCCGTAGCCCAGCTCAGGCGGGATGATCAGGGTGCGGCAGCCCCCAACCTTCATGCCAAGCACCCCTTCATCCCAGCCCTGGATGACCATGCCTGCGCCCAGATCAAACTCGAACGGGTCACGGCGGTCCTTGCTGGAGTCGAACTTGGCACCCTGGGTGTCGTTGTTGTAGAGCCATCCGGTGTAGTGAACGGTGACGCTTTGGCCGTTTTCGGCGGTGGCGCCGGTGCCTTCCTGGGTATCCTCGTATTGAAGGCCGCTGGGGGTGGTGTGCATGAAAAATCCTGGAGGTGGTGCCGCGCGCAGCGGCATTAGGGTTGTTTGGTCTTCTTGGCCTGGCTGGCCGTCCACTTGGTGGCAAAGGCCTGCAGGTCGCCAAGGCGCTTGAGCAGGTCGGCTCCGCTGGCCGTGACTGCGTAGCCATCACCGTCGTGGGTCATCAGGCCGGCTTCGCGCAATTCCTTGATTCGGGTATTGAGGGTGTTGGGGGTGATGCTGCCGACGCTGTCTTGCAGCAGCCGAAAGGTCTGTGCATGGCCGTCGCGCAAGGCCCACAAAACACGGATAGCGTAGCGCGCCTCCAGCAACTCCAAAAGTTGACCAATGGCCGCCGAATCTTTCGAACTCATGGACTACCACTCCTCAAGACCGTCTCGGGGTCGCGAATTATTTTTCCGACGGGGATTATTTTTCATCGCGACCGGTGTTTTTGTTTGAACTATACCGCAGTTTACCCAGTGCTACAAGTTTCATAGCTACCTGGATGCAAGCCAATTTTGGGGTTGCACAAATTCTACTGCAGCACCCTCGCCACAGGCGGTAAAAATTCTGCTGTAAATCCGCTTGTCAGAGGGTCGCTGAGGTGCTAAGGTTCGCCGTTGTCACGCCGCATTCGGGCGCTTTGGAGGCACGCATGGAACTCAATTTTGAGCAAGTTCACAACTATTACGAGCGACTGGTATTTGAAGGCGTAGCGCAGCGTGCGGCGTCCCATGGCGACTTCACCCCGGACATGTTTGCCGACGTCGCTTGCGTGGCCCTGAACCGGCTGCCCGCCAAGTACGTGCGCCACGATGTCGACATGATGTTCTACCTGACCGAACCCGAGCGGCGCTCAATTGAACTGGCGCTGGAAGAGGGGTTGCAGTTTGCGTTTCGCTTCGTGCGCGAACGTACGTCCACGGCGTAACCGCCAAGCAGCGAGCGCGCCTAAAAAGTCGCCTGCACCTTGGTCAGCAGTTCCGGCGTGATGTCGGGCATCTGGCCGAACCAGAACTTGAACGCCGGGCGCGCCTGGTTGATGAGCATGCCCAGGCCGTTGACCGTGGGGTTGCCACGCTTGCGCGCTGCGGCCAAGAGCGGCGTTTCCATGGGCACGTAGATGATGTCAGAGACCAGTGCGTTGGGTGGTAGCTGGTCGAGCTCCAGCGCCAGCGCCGCTTCACCCTGCATGCCTTGGTTGGTGGTGTTGACCAGCAGCGCCACATTGCTGAGCGCTTGGTGGCGCTCCTTCCACGCAACGAATTGCACCACGGGGCCAAATTCCTGCGCCAGGTCCAACGCTTTGGCGTCGCTGCGGTTGGTCAGGCGAATGCTTTTGGCACCCCCATCGATCAGGCTCACCAGCACGGCGCGTGCGGCACCACCGGCACCCACCACGGTGATGGCTCCGGCATCGGCTTGCCACCGTGGTTGGGCGTCGCGCAGACTCTGGATGAAACCAAACACATCGGTGTTGTGGCCGGTAAGCGAGCCGTTCTCTTCCACGACCACGGTGTTGATCGCACCAACGCGCCGCGCCAGCGGGTCAACGTGGTCCACCAAGGCCATCGCGGCCACCTTGTGCGGAATGGTCAGATTGCAGCCGGCAAACCCGAGGACGGGCAAGCCACGTAGCGCCTGCTCCAGGTGCGAGGGTTGCACCGGCAACAGCACATAATCGCCGCGCAGTCCGTGGTGCTCAATCCAGTGCTTGTGCAGCACCGGCGAGCGCGAATGGGCGACCGGCCAACCCATGACGCCAGCGAGGCGATAGGTGTGTTGGTGAGCCATTGCAAGACCGGGTACGGCTTACAGCGAGTCGGTAAAGCTGCGCAACTTGTCGGAGCGACTGGGGTGCTTGAGCTTGCGCAGCGCCTTGGCTTCAATTTGGCGGATGCGCTCGCGCGTCACGTCAAACTGCTTGCCCACCTCTTCTAGTGTGTGGTCGCTGGTCATCTCGATGCCAAAGCGCATGCGCAACACCTTGGCTTCGCGTGGTGTCAGGCTGTCCAGAATGTCCTTGACCACATCGCGCAAACCGGCCTGCATGGCGGCATCCATGGGCGCGGTGTTGGCGCTGTCTTCAATGAAGTCTCCCAGATGCGAGTCGTCGTCGTCGCCAATGGGCGTTTCCATCGAGATCGGTTCCTTGGCGATCTTCATGATCTTGCGGATCTTGTCTTCCGGAATCTCCATCTTGGCGGCCAACACGCTGGCATCGGGCTCAAAGCCGAACTCCTGCAGGTGCTGGCGGCTGATGCGGTTCATCTTGTTGATGGTTTCGATCATGTGCACCGGAATGCGGATGGTGCGCGCCTGGTCGGCAATCGAGCGCGTGATCGCCTGGCGAATCCACCAGGTCGCGTAGGTCGAGAACTTGTAGCCCCGGCGGTATTCAAACTTGTCCACCGCCTTCATCAGGCCGATGTTGCCTTCCTGGATCAGATCGAGGAATTGCAGGCCACGGTTGGTGTACTTCTTGGCAATCGAAATCACCAGGCGCAGGTTGGCCTCGATCATTTCCTTCTTGGCCGCGCGCGACGAGGCTTCGCCTTCATTCATGCGCTTGTTGATGTCTTTGAGCTGGTCCAGTGGCACCACCACGCGCGCTTGCAGGTCGGTGAGCTTTTGCTGCAGATCCTGCACCGGCGGAATATTGCGCCCCATCACGGCGCTCCATGGCTTGGTGGACGCCGCTTGCTTCTCGATCCACTTGAGGTTGAGCAACTGGCTGGCAACGCGGTTGCCGGCCTTGTCGCGGCCGCTGAAATCGGCGATGAAGTGGTCTTGCGGGTAGCCGCACTTGTCCACGATGATGCGGCGCAGTTCACGCTCTTTCTTGCGGATGTCATCGACCTGGGCGCGCACCATGTCGCACAGTTTTTCAATCGCCTTGGCGGTAAAGCGGATCGTCATCAGCTCGTCGCTCAGGGCGCGTTGGGCCTTGACGTAATGCGGCGTGCCGTAGCCTTCCTTGTCGTAGATCTTGTGCACTTTCTCGAAGAGCTCGCGCAGCTTGTCAAAGCGCTCCAGCGCCTGCTTTTTGAGTTCTTCGAGTTTCTTGGTGAGAGCCTTGGAGCCGCCCTTGCCGTCGTCGTCGTCGGCTTCGTCAAACTCGTCAAAGTCTTCCTCGGCCACGTAATCGTCAGCCTCGTTCGGGTTGGAGAAGCCATCCACCACTGTGGTGATGACGATCTTGCCTTCGCGAATTTCCTCGCCCAGGCGAAGGATTTCGGCAATCGTGGCGGGTGAGGCGCTGATGGCTTCCATCATGGCCATCAGGCCACCTTCGATGCGCTTGGCGATTTCGATTTCGCCTTCGCGTGTGAGCAACTCCACCGTTCCCATTTCGCGCATGTACATGCGTACCGGGTCGGTGGTGCGGCCAAATTCGCTGTCCACGGTGGACAGGGCGGCTTCCGCTTCTTCTTCGGCTTCTTCTTCAGTGGCTGCAGTCGGACCGTTGTTGTTGAGCAGCAGGGTCTCGGCGTCAGGCGTCTGTTCGTAAACGGCTACGCCCATGTCGTTGAGCATCGAGATCACGACTTCGAGCGTTTCGGCGTCCACCAGTTTGTCGGGAAGGTGGTCGGAAATTTCGCCGTGGGTCAGGTAGCCACGGGTCTTGCCCAGTTTGATCAGGGCCTTGAGGCGCAGACGGCGCTTGGCCATGTCTTCTTCGGACAGCACGGTTTCGTCCAGGCCGAACTCCTTCATCAAGGCGCGTTCCTTGGCCTTGCTGATCTTCATGCGCAGGGGCTTGACCTTCTCGCCCGGTGCGGCGGCGCTGGGTTCGCCTACCAGATCGGCCTCGATGTCGGCCATGTCCAGATCGTCAACCGGCTCAGCAGCAGCGGCGCCCTTGGGCTTGCGGCCGCGCTTGGCTCCGGTGGCTGCTGCGCCACCTTCGGCGGCGGCGGCCTTTGGCGGGCGGCCAGGCTTTTTCTTGACTTCAATAGATTCTTCAACGACGGCGGTTTTGGCTTTTGATGCGGGCACAGCTTTGGCTTTCGGGGTGGATTTGGTCGACGGGGCGACCGGCTTGGCAGTTTTTGCAGAGGGCATGGATAAAACCTCGGTTCGTCAAAAAATGGGCAAACACAAACGGATGCCAACCGCAGCGATAACGCTGCGCCATTGGCTAGACATGGGGATCACTGTCCCAATTGGCAAGATGGGAGGGCGAACATTTGGAGTGCAGTCCTTGCGGTAAGGTGGCCGGTTGTACTGTGATCAACGCTTGGCCGGGCCCGGAGGTGCTGCTGTCGCTCTTGCCGAATTAGCCCTGGATTATAGCGTGGCTTTGGCTTTTTTCGATTTGCAGACGTCGAGCCAGCAGTTCGCGGTAGCGCAGCAAGGCCTGGGGATCAATCTTGGCGGCCTCAATCGCCTGGGTTTCCTGGTCTTTGAGGCGCTCCACCAGCATGCGGTTGAGCAGGTCACGCAGTTCCAGGCGTGAGCCTTCCGCCGATTCGTTGGAAACGCCCGCATCGGTCATGAGTCGGTATACCAGCTCCAGCGCTTGCGGGTCTTGCAGGTCACCGCGCACGGCCTCCCACGGCAGCGCTCCGTGCTCGTGAATCTGCGCCTCCAGCCAGGCAAACAGGGGGCCATGCGGTGCGGGCAGTTCGCATAACAGGGCGTGGTCTTCGCCAGAGAGTTCTTCCCACAGCTCCATCTGGTTGAGCAGAATGCGGGCGGCGTGGTCGGCGCGGCTTGACGGAAGCGTGCGTCCGGCGCGCCTGCGCGCGGGCGGGCGGGCGGCGCTGCGTTGCTGCGCGGGCGCGTATTCGCGCGCCGGGGCGCTGGCCACCTTGGCGGGTAGCCACAAGGCACCGAGTTCCTGGCTGCTCAGTTGCACCAGGCTGGCGATCTCGGAGAGCAGTTGCAACTTCAAAGCACCTTCGGGCAACAGCAGCCACAACGGCTTGGCGTTGCTGGCCATGTGGGCGCGACCCTCGGCGCTGGAGAGGTCGCAGCCTTCCTGCGTGGACTCGATCAGAAAGCGGCTCAAGGGCGTAGCGTCGGACACATAGCGCGCAAACGCCTCCTGGCCGTTGGCGCGGATAAAGCTGTCGGGGTCGTGCTCGGTTGGCAAAAACAGGAACTTGATGCTGCGCACGTCGCTGGCGTAGGGCAGGGCGGCGTCGAGTGCCTTGCGCGCCGCGCGTCGCCCGGCTGCGTCGCCGTCAAAGCTGAACACCACCGAGTCGGTAAAGCGAAACAGCTTGTGCACATGCTCGGCCGTGCACGCCGTTCCCAGCGTGGCCACCGCATTGGGAAAACCCAGTTGCGCCAATGCCACCACGTCCATATAGCCTTCGGTCACCAGCACATAGCCGTGCTCGCGCAGGGCGTTGCGCGCCTCGAACAGGCCATAGAGTTCGCGCCCCTTGCTGAACACCGGGGTTTCGGGCGAATTGAGGTACTTGGGTTTTTCGTCGCCCAGCACGCGCCCGCCAAAGCCGATGCACTCGCCCTTGATATTGCGGATCGGGAACATCACCCGGTCGCGAAAACGGTCGTAGCGCTTTTCCTCGGTGCTGCCTTCTTCGGTGTTGGAAATCACCAGGCCACTCTCGACCAGCAGTGGATCGTCGTAATGCGCAAACACGCTGGCCAGGCTGCGCCAGCCTTCGGGCGCGTAACCCAGGCCAAAGGCTCGGGCCACTTCGCCCGACAGGCCGCGCCCCTTGAGGTAGTCAACCGCGCGGCTCGAGTCCTTGAGTGCCTTGCGGTAGGCTTCGCCCGCTTTTTCCAGCACGTCGCTGAGGCTGCTTTGCTTTTGGCGCTGCTCCAGCACGCGCGCCCGGTCTTCGGGCGA
>CAIPBW010000023.1 GCA_903863395.1 uncultured beta proteobacterium | reverse complement strand
GGTAATAAAAATGTTGGCCGGCTTGATGTCCAGGTGCAGCATCTTGTGCTGGTGCACGATGCGCAAGCCGCGCAGGATTTCGTCAAACAGAGAGCGGATGGTGGACTCGCGAAACACCTTGCTCTGCTTGAGGTCGCGCGCAGTCACGATGAAGTCCTGCAGGGCCGCGCCCTCGAGGTAGTTCATCACCATGTAAACGGTCTCGTTTTCGCGGAAGAAGTTGAGCACGCTCACCACCGAGGGGTGCGAGATTTGCGCCAGCGCGCGCCCTTCTTCAAAAAAACTCTTGAGGCCCAACCGGTAGAGCGAGAGCTTTTCGGGCTGCACCTGGGGCATGAGCTCGCCCGGTGCGCGCGTGGCCAGAGACGAGGGCAGATACTCCTTGACCGCGACTTGCTGGCCTTCGTTGTCCACGGCCAGATACACCAGGCCAAAGCCGCCAGCGGCCACCTTGCGAACAATGCGGTAGCCACCAATCATGGTATCGGGGGGTAGGGGTGCTGGCTTGACCTTCGACATAAATTAAAGAGGAGAGCGCATGGGTTCCGTCTGTGAATCGGGTTATTCTTGGGCCCGTCCCATGTTCCGAGAATTCGCCATGCCAGTTTACAGCATGACCGGCTATGCCAGTGCGCAGCACAGCACGGCCTCCAGCCCCACCGAAACCGACACCAAAGGCACCCCGGCCGGCCAGCTTGGCCTGGAGATCCGCTCGGTCAACAGCCGGTTTCTGGATTTGTCGTTCAAGCTACCCGAAGACCTGCGCCAGTTTGAGCCCGCGCTGCGCGACTTGCTGGTGGGGCGGCTCAAGCGTGGCAAGGTGGAAGTGCGCGCCTCGTTTGAGCTTACCGCGCACGGTGCGGTGGCCGAGCCCAGCGCCAAACTGCTGCAGCGGCTCAATAGCCTGCAAGACAGCGTGCACTCGTGGCTGCCACGCGCAACGGCGCTGAGCGTGGCCGACGTGCTGCGCCTGGCCGCAACCGAGCAAGGCGGCGCGCGCGACTGGAGCGCCGAGATCGTGCCCCTGGCCGAACAAGCCCTCAAAGCGCTGCTGAGTGCGCGCGAGCGCGAAGGCGCGCGCCTGTGCACCATGCTGCTGCAGCACATCAGCCAGCTCAAGGCGCTGGCCCAGCAGGCCACCCCCCTGATTCCCAAACTGGTGGAGCAGCAGCGCCTGCGTTTCATGGAGCGCTGGAAAGACGCCATGGCCCTGGCCGAAGGTGCTGCCCTGCCCGAAGCAGCGCAGGACCGCGCCCTGGCCGAAGCCACGGCGTTTGCCATCCGCATTGACGTAGCCGAAGAGCTCACCCGGCTTGAATCGCACCTGCAGGAAATCGGGCGGCTGCTCACCAAGGGCGGCGAAGTGGGCAAGCGGCTGGACTTCCTGATTCAGGAACTGCACCGCGAGGCCAATACGCTGGGCTCGAAGTCGGCGGCGCTGGAGCTCACGCGCATTTCGGTGGACATGAAGGTGCTGATCGAGCAAATGCGCGAACAGGTACAGAACATAGAATAAGCAGCATGGAATACCCCGGAAACCTGTTCGTCGTCGCCGCCCCGAGCGGTGCCGGCAAGTCGAGCCTGGTCAAGGCGCTGATGGAGCTTGACGCACGGGTGCAGCCCTCGGTGTCGCACACCACACGCGCGCCGCGCGGCCAGGAAAAGCATGGGCGCGAATACTTCTTCGTGTCGCAGCAGGAGTTTGACGCCATGGTGGCCGCCGACGCCTTTGTCGAGTGGGCCCACGTGCACAGCCATCGCTACGGCACCTCCAAGAAGGCAATCGAAGAGCGCATGGCCCAGGGTGCCGACGTGATTCTGGAAATCGACTTCCAAGGGGCCCTGCAGATCAAGAACATCTTTGCCAACGCCATCGGCATCTTCATCCTGCCCCCGAGTTGGGAGGAGTTGCGCGCCCGGCTGGAGCGCCGTGGCGAAGACTCGGCCGACATCATCGACATGCGCATGAACAACGCCAAAGCCGAGGTGGCGCACGTCGATAAGTTCGACTTCGTTATAATCAACGAGTTGTTTGACCGTGCGCTATTCGATCTGAAAGCCATAGTTCACTCCCAACGGCTCAAATACTCGGCACAACGCCGGGCCCGGGCCGAAACCTTCAGAGCCTTGCTCATTCCCTAGATTATTGGAGAACCCCATGGCCCGTATCACCGTTGAAGACTGCCTCGAAAAGATTCCCAACCGCTTCCAGTTGGTGCTGTGTGCCACCTACCGCGCACGCATGATCAACCAGGGCCACACCCCCAAGATCGAGAGCAAGAACAAGGCCGGCGTAACCGCCTTGCGCGAAATTGCCGCTGGCAAGATCGGCATCGAGATGCTCAAGAAAGTGCCAATCTAAAGCGCGCGCACCCAGCTAAAGCACCGCAAGCGGTGCTTTTTTTTCGCCTGATGCGCGCACGTGCCTGCCAACATTTGAGAGGCGCGCTACATTTACGGCATGGGTACGTCACAAGAATCTCCTGCACGCAAGCCGCAGCCCGCGCAATCGGGCAAGGCTGCGGCGTTGCCGCCCCAGCTTGCGGCGGTGAACGCAGCGGCGGCCAGCTTTGCCGCGCTGACCGCCAAACTTGACTACCTCAGCGCACCGGATTGCGAGCAAATCCGACTGGCCTACCGCTTTGCCGACCAGGCCCACCTGGGCCAGTTGCGCAACAGCGGCGAGCCCTACATCACCCACCCTATCGCCGTGGCCGCGCAGTGCGCCGAGTGGAAGCTTGACGCCCAGGCGCTTATGGCGGCGCTGCTGCATGACGCGCTGGAAGACTGTGGCGTTACCAAGACCGAGCTGATCCAGCGCTTTGGCTCACCCGTGGCCGAGTTGGTGGACGGCCTGACCAAGCTCGACAAGCTGCACTTCAACACCCGCGAAGAAAGCCAGGCCGAATCGTTTCGCAAGATGCTGCTGGCGATGGCGCGCGACGTGCGCGTGATCCTGATCAAGCTGGCCGACCGCACCCACAACATGCGCACGCTCTCGGACGTGCCGCGCGAAAAGTGGAACCGCATTGCCTCGGAAACGCTGGAAATCTACGCCCCCATCGCGCACCGCCTGGGGCTCAACCAGACCTACCGCGAGTTGCAGGACCTGTCGTTCAGGCATCTGCGCCCGTGGCGCTACACCACGCTGGCCAAGGCTGTGTCCAAGGCGCGCGGGCGCCGGCGCGACCTGCTGCAAAAGGTGCACCGTGAGGTGGAAACAGTGTTTGCCAAAGCCGCCATGCCGGTGCGCATTGCCGGGCGCGAGAAGTCGCTGTTTTCGATTTACAAGAAGATGGCGGTCAAGCACCTGAGCTTTGCCCAGGTGACCGACATCTATGGCTTCAGGCTGGTGGTGCCCACCATTACCGACTGCTATACCGCGCTGGGCCTCTTGCACCAGCTCTACAAGCCGCTGCCTGGCAGGTTCAAGGACCACATCGCCATTGCCAAGGTCAACGGCTACCAGTCACTGCACACCACGCTGGTGGGGCCGTCGAGCATCAGCGTGGAGTTTCAGGTCCGCACTGAATCGATGAACGTGGTGGCCGAGTCCGGCGTGGCTGCACACTGGCTGTACAAGGTCAACAGCCCGCAGGACGATTCGGCCGAGCGGCTGGGCACCAAGTGGCTGCAATCGCTCCTTGACATCCAGAACGAAACACGCGACGCGGCCGAGTTTTGGGACCACGTCAAGGTGGACCTGTTCCCCGACGCGGTGTATGTGTTTACGCCGCGCAGCCAAATCATGGCTTTGCCGCGCGGTGCCACTTTGGTGGACTTTGCCTACGCCATCCACAGCAACGTAGGCGACCACACCACGGCGGGGCGCATCAACGGCGAAGTGGTGCCGCTGCGCACCGAACTCAAGAACGGCGATGCGGTGGAAGTGGAAACCTCACCCACGGCCACGCCCAACCCAGCCTGGCTCACGTTTGTGCGCACCGGGCGGGCACGCTCCAAAATCCGCCACCACCTCAAGTCAACCGCGCACACCGAGTCGCGCGAGTTGGGTGCCAAGCTGCTGGAGCAGGCGCTGCGCACAGAAGGCATTGAAGGCTTTGCCGAGGACGACGCCGCCTACGAAACCACCTGGAACAAGCTGCTGCGCTTTACCGGCAACAAGACCCGCGGCGAGTTGCTGACCGACATCGGGCTGGGCAAGCGCATCGCCAACATTGTGGCCAAACGGCTGGTGCACCTGCTGGGCGAAATTGGCAAGCGCCCCGACGCGCTGCTGCTCACGCGCGAGCGCTTTACCGCGCGCGAGAACACCACCCAGGGTTCGATCACGCTCGACGGCAGCGAAAACGCATCGGTGCAATTTGCGCCCTGCTGCCGCCCGGTTCCGGGCGACCCCATCGTGGGCTACCTGGGGCGCGGCGAAGGCCTGGTGGTGCATATCCAGCACTGCTCCGTGGCCAAGAAACTGCAGCACAAAGACAGCGAGCGCTTCATCAACGTGGCCTGGTCGGACGAGCCGGTGCGCGTGTTTGAAACCGGCATTGTGATTACCGCCAAGAATGCCAAGGGGGTGCTGGCCAAGGTGGCCGAAACCCTGGCCAATGCCGAGGTGGACATCGTGCACATCGAAATGGGGCACGACGCCGCGCAAGACGCCACCGACCTGCGCTTTATCATCGCGGTGCGCGACCGCGCCCACCTGGACGGTGCCATGCGCAACCTCATCCGCATGCCCACCGTGCTGCGCGCCGTGCGCACGGCCGAGCCCAGCGCCGACTAGCTTTTTGCCGCTGCCGGACTGGGGTAACTGACCTGCAGCACTTCGAGTTCGTCCACCCGGTCGGGCAGCACCAGCTTGAGCACATCGCCCTCGCGCGCCTTGAGCAGGGTGCGGGCGATGGGCGAAATCCAGCTCACCTCGCCCTGCGCGCTATTGGCCTCGTCAATGCCCATGATCTTGACGGTGCGCTCGCCTCCTGCACCGTCGAGGTAGGTGACGGTTGCGCCGAAGAAGATTTGGGAGTTTCCGTGGTGCACGGCGGGGTCGATGATCTCGGCAATCTCGAGCCGCTTGGTCAGAAAGCGGATGCGCCGATCAATCTCGCGCAGGCGCTTCTTGCCATAGATGTAGTCGCCGTTTTCGGAGCGGTCGCCATTGCTGGCGGCCCAATGCACCGTGTCCACCACCTTGGGGCGCTCGTTGTCGATCAGGTCGAGCAGTTCGCCACGCAGGCGCGCGTAGCCCTGGGCACTGATGTAGTTCTTGCCCCCCGGAGGCAGCGGCGGCAACGCCAATTCATCATCGTCGCCATCCTGCGTCTCTTTGGTAAATGCCTTGCTCATCCTACTTTCTGCATTTGGACTGGCCCGAGTGATTTGCCAGGCAGTGGTCTGAAGCTGTGGGAGCCAGCCTGCTGGCGATGGTTTGCTACGGGCCAGTGTACCAACACACCCCCGAGCATGGCGCTACGACCAGGGTATCACTAGGGCATTACTAAACATCTGCATTGCACCCAACCCCTAGAATTGCGCATGATGTCCGCACGCCGCATGCCCTTTTATTTTTTCAGAAGCGCGTTATTGGCAGCCTGCCTCTGCGCATCCATGTCGGCAACAGCCGTTGATGCGCCTGCGAAGTTCGACCCCTCACGTGATGCAATGAAGGATGTTGCTGCTGCGGTTGCACAAGCCAAGTCCGAAGGCAAACGGGTGCTGGTGGACGTTGGTGGCGAGTGGTGCTCTTGGTGCCATACGCTGGACAGGTTTATGGACAGCAACGACGATGTGCGCGCAGCGCGTGATGCGGCCTACGTCATGGTCAAGGTGAACTGGTCCCCGGAAAACAAGAACACCGCCCTGCTTTCGCAGTGGCCCAAGATCAGCGGCTACCCGCATTTCTTTGTCCTTGATTCCAGCGGCAGGTTGGTCGTGTCGCAAGACACCGGAGAGCTTGAGGCAGGCAAGAGCTACGACCGCGACAAGATGCTGGCGTTCCTGAGGAAGCACACCCCAAAATGACCACCGCACAACACCACCCCGCTTTGCGCCTGTGCCGGTGGGCAGTTGTATGCCACGGACGCGTCGGTTAGCAGCAGCCAAGGCCCAGCGCATCAACCCAGGAGACTTACCGTGAACGAACTCAATCTACAACCGGCCGTGGCCGCCAGTCTGGCCCAGTGGCACAGCTTTGTGGCGCAGCGTGACCCCAGCAAGCTGCCGGCGCTGCTGCACCCCAACGCGGTGTTTCGCTCGCCTGTTGCGCACAGCCCCTACGCCAGCGCGCAGGCGGTGACGCTGATCCTGACCACGGTGATGCAGGTGTTTAGCGACTTTACCTACCACCGCCAACTCGCCAGCGCCGATGGCCTTAGCGTGGTGCTGGAGTTCAGCGCCAAGGTGGGTGGCAAAGAACTCAAAGGCATCGACCTGATCGCCTTTGACGCCAGCGGCCTGATCGTGGACTTTGAAGTGATGGTGCGCCCCCTCAACGGCCTGCAAGCCCTGGGCGCAGAAATGGGCCAGCGGCTGGCGGCGTACCTGCCCGCGTACAAGGCGGCGCAACGGGGGTGAAGGAATGCAGCTCGAACCTGGGTATCAGCTAAAGTGCAACCCACCGTTGATGTTGAGGGTTGCCCCCGTCATGAAGCCGGCAAGATCGGAGACTAGATAGGCACACAAGGCACCTATTTCTTCGGGCCGACCCAGACGCCCCATGGGGACGGTGGCGATGATCGCGTCACGCACTTCCTGCTTCATCCCCAACACCATGTCCGTGCCAATGTAGCCAGGCGCAATGGCATTGACGGTGACGCCCTTCTTGGCAACCTCGGCAGCAATCGACTTGGTGAACCCGATGACCCCCGCCTTCGCGGTCGAGTAATTCGCTTGCCCAAACTGCCCTTTGACTCCATTGACAGAAGAAATGTTGATCACCCTGCCCCAGCCGCGATCAGCCATGCCGGCCAACACCGGATGGGTGACATTGAACAGGGAGTCAAGGTTGGTAGCAATGACGGCATCCCATTGCGACTTCTGCATTTTCTTGAACACGGAGTCACGCGTGATGCCGGCATTGTTTACCAGCACGTCGACGGGGCCATGCTCAGCTTCGATTTTCCTGACCATCGTTTCGCAGGCCTCATGGTCACTGACGTCCCCCTCAGCCACAGCAAAGTCGAAGCCTTCCGCACGCATCTTGGCGAGCCACTCATCCTTGGGAGCAAAGTTCGGCAAGCAATTGGCCACCACGGTCAGACCGCTTTGAGCCAGTGCCTTGCAGATGGCAGTGCCCAGGCCGCCCATGGCACCTGTAACTAGTGCGATTCGCTTTGTCATAAGAAATTTCCCAGTTGTTTCAAATTCAGACGCTCACCCTCGATAGACTCAAGTAATGCGGCAAGCGCACATTGCATTTCTTTGGCTTGAATGGGCTGAGTCTGGAACTAATTGGTGCAGCGCAGCAATTATCGACCAGTTTTGCGCGGTTTGCCGGTCTGCCGCGAAAAAATAGTTGGCAACGCGCCCGGACAGGCTGAGATGCACGTTACTCAGCGTGCCACTGCGGACAGCCGAAAACGTTGATTAGGTTGCTGATAGCAAGTGGAATGCTGTTAAGCCTTGGTGCGCATGCCGTTACCGGCGAAGAGGTCATGACCAAAGCGGGTTGTATGGCCTGCCACGCCAAGGACAAAAAACTGGTGGGCCCGGCTCTCAAGGACGTTGCTGCAAAATACAAAGGTCAGGATGTAGTCGCCAAGTTAATGGCTAAAGTCCGCGCGGGTGGATCCGGTGTCTATGGGCCGATTCCCATGTCACCCAATCCGCCTGGCAAGATAAGCGATGCGGACCTGAAGTCGGCCATAGAGTGGGTACTAAAGTTATAGCCGGTTCATTTGTTTGGCCTGGTCAGGGTCAACGCAACCTGGCGTTTTGAAACAACTGTCACGAGTGTGGCGATAAGCATGAAGATCAATGGTTCCCGTAGCATGCCAAGCGCGTCACATCAACGATACGGATATCGCGTTTGTCGATCACGATCAGCTTTTGCGACTCGAGTTCGTGTAGAACCTTGGAGAAGTATTCCGGTGTCAAGGAAAGGCGCGAGGCCAGCGTCGCCTTGCTCACCGGGAGTGAAACGGTAAAGGTCTCAGATGCCGCATTCTTTTCGGGCCCACGCTCGCTCAAGAGATAGCCGATGACACGCTGAAGGCCACTGTCCAGGGCGCCCGACTGGATATCGCGCACAAGACCGTGCAGGCGTCTGGAAATACCTGCCAGCATGCGCATGGAAAGGCGCGGATCGCGCTCGATTTCGTCGAAAACAGATTGTTTGCTGACGGTCAACAGCAGCGTGTTGCCCAGCGACTCGGCATTCAGGATATAGGGCTTGCCGGTAAACATCAGCGCTTCGGCGAAGCTGTGACCGGGAGCGACCAGTTCAATGACTTTTTCCTGACCGGTTGGCGAAATTGCAAACAGTTTGACCTGGCCTGAAATCACGACGTGGAACTCTTCGCAGGGCTGACCGAAGCGAAATATGCTGTCCCCACGCCCGAGTCGACGCACCTGACAGCCTTGCGCAACACGCTCCAACTCCGCCGGCGATAGGTCATGAAACAGGGGTAGCACCGCCAGAAAGCGCGGAATATTGAAATCATCAACATCCATTGAACAAGTCTCCACCCTGTTTGAAAGCAGGTTTTTGGGAATTTTAGGGATAACTAAGATCGGCGTTTGAGCAGGGATACAAACGCGCTTGCGAGCAGAGGTGCCAGCATGGCATGGACAAAAGACAGTGCGATGGAACGCTGGTCCTGCCGCATCAGCAGATAGCCAAGTACCAACTGGCCCGCGAGCAAGCCGGCGACGACCCAACGGCACCCGCTCGGCCCGGATTTGTCGCGCTGATCGAGCACGACCAACCCGATCATGGCGGCGCAGAAAAAGCCGCAAGCCAGGTGCACCAAGGCCGGCCAGTGCACCGCGTGCATTTCCCAGGCGCTGGTCGCCGCACCAGTGCCGACCTGCAGCAGCAAGGCGAACATGGCGACCCACGAAAAGGAATCGAGCGACCAGGCCCCGGCCGAGTTGGGCGGTGCAGACTCTCGCAGCCACCAGAATGAAATCAGCAGCAGCACGCCGCAACTCACGTTCAAGACGGTGACCCCAGCCAGACGATAGCCGGGCGTGAGGGGGCCGATCAAGGCCAGGACCAGGGTTGCCGCAACAATCCAGAGCGCCGGCTGGGTCATCCGCGGCGGCGGGGCGTGTCGCTGCTTCCAGCACAGCACAACGGCCCACAATGCCAGCAGTGCAACGCCCGAGGCACAGACCCGGTGCAGCATGCGTATCGCCTGCTCGGATGAGGCTGCCAAGGTCGAACTGGCGTGGCCTTGCAGGTCGAGTACGCTGGTCAAACGCAAAAAGATGCTGGCGCCCAGAATGCTCAGCGCCAGCAACGCGCCCAGTGCGCCAATGCGCCGCCACCAGGCGCGCGAGCTGGCGCTGATCGTCGATAAGGTAGCCGTTTCTCTCATGTCTTACTCCCGGTTTGAAGGGCGCATGGAGCGCAGCACGATCAACAAAAACATGATGCCGCCCACAATGGCGACCAGACCACCGAGGCCCATCAGTCCCATACCCCAAACTTCCTGGGTCGAACGCAACACCTGCTCGCTGCCGGCGACCTTGCGTTGCACACCATAGCCGCCGGACCACACCAGGCCCACGATGTGCATCAACTGCCCCGCACCGTAGATGACGGGCTGCCAGGCAGCTGCGCGGGATTGCGGCGCCGCGAAGCCGAGCTGTGGCAACAGACGATAGACCATGCCCATCATGGCCAGCGTGACGCCGACGATGCAGCCATGGTAGTGCGCGGGAATGCGCACGTTGCTGCCGCTGATCATGAAACCGATCATGCCGCCTGCGCAGAACAGCAGCAGCGAGGCAATCAGGCTCGAACGCAATGGACGCGCCGTCGGCGTCAGGCGCGGCAAGGGCCAGATCGACCAGATCACCGCGAGCCCGATCGGACCAATCACGAGGCCGCCGCCGTAGCGCATCAACAGGGTCTGCAGGCGGTGATGCTCGACCGAAGTGACATCGTAGGCGAGGTAAATGATCGGTGTCAGGAAGACCGCGATCAGGGCGATCCCGAACAACAGGGTTACGACCCGTGGCGACAGGCGCAGATTGCTGCCGAGCGACGAAGCCAGCCAGATCCAGCCGATCAGCATCAGCAGGGTGTAGGCGAATTGCAAAGCGTGACCACCGCCCCAGAACAGCAACTCATAGTAGGCCCGTGGGTCGATGGCGCGTGGCAGCGTGACCCAGGACCAGACGAAGGCGAACACCGCGATGGCAGTGGCCACCATGGCCGCGTTGAGGCCGAATCGAAGCGCACCATGACCGCTGATGTGTACGCCAACGGGTGCTGCCGCTAGCATCGATCGCAGGCACAGCAAGGCGATTCCGACGCCGAACAGCGTCAGGCCGGTCAGAAAGACGCCGCCGTCGAGCACCGGAACGTAATTGGCCATCACCGGTGTTGCACTTTGCACAAAGGGCGCAACGCACATCGTCAGCGTACCAAGCGCCGCCAACAAGAACGATAGCCAGGCAAGCGGCTGCCAGCGTGTCGTTCCGCTCAGGGTCCAGAGTGCGCCGCCAAAGGCCAGAAACCAGACCAGCACGGACAGGTCAACGTGCACCACCAGCGCCACGCGAAAGAAGTCCGCCACCGGAAACAGCGTCTGCAGCTGCGGCGTGCGCGACAGTACCAACAGAATCGAGAACAGCCCGGATGCCAGCAGCGCGCCCAGGCCCAGCGCCAGCCAGGCCATGGCCAGCGTCTTGCGCAGGTCCTGCGGTACCGCCAGGTCGAACTGAAAGCCAGTGGCAGGAGGAGTCTCGATCATTTGGTATGGATTCCTTCACGGTGATGTGCATCAGGACCGGTCGAATGCAGCACGCGACTGCGCAATCTTGTGACAGCCGCGCCAGCGTAAAGCATGTCGCGACCCGACCATGCCAATTCAATTCGGTGAACCGGTGCCGATTTACGCAGGCGCGGCTCGCGTTGGCCCAGCAGTCGCTCATTGACCCAGCGATCGCCAAGCCGGAATTCGCAATCGGATTCCCGGCAACCCGCGATCAGCACGCCGGACGCGCCCAAGTGCATCGCATATTCGAGAAATGAGGGCGGCAGCATGGCGGCGCACTCGAGCGTCAGCACGGCGGTGGCGGCATCGGCCAGGGCGTCGAAGTCTGATGCCTGGCGGCAGCCAAACACAACAATTTTTTTGGCGCCATTCAGCGCGCCCAACTTGCGCTGCAGTTCACGGCGCAGCGCCGCAATCGGGGTCTGCGGCATCTCGATGCCCGAGACAATCGCATCGCCACGCCGAAACGGTGTTGCGGAGGGGCACGCACCAACGCAAATACCACACGCCGCGCACAGCGCGCTGTCGACCTGTGCCTGTGCCGGGTGTCGGCTGGCATCAGTGCGCGCGACCATGGTCACAGCGCCAAACGGGCAATCGGCTACGCAGCGCGTACAGCCGTTGCAATTGGCAGGATCAACCCGGGCCGCGACGCGCGGTCGGTCGTCGCGCGCGGGCAACAAGGGCAGGAGCGCCAACCCCAGCGTCAGCACAGCGGCGAGCAACCACGTGATCTGCGCGGACAACAGGTCCACCAACGGATGCAAGAACTGAAAGAACCAGTCAATCGAAAGACGCTGCAGGACATGGCCGGTGTTGGCTGGCCCGAGGCTCAGCACCGGGACCACCAGCGCCAGCAGGGCCAGCATCGCCAGGCTGGCCCGTGTCAGCGACCGTGGTGGCCAGATGCGGACCCTGGAGACGCGCTGGACGTGAACCCACATTGCGGCCAGCACCAACAGCGGCATGCCGATGTGAACGAACATGATCAGGGAAAAGAAACGGTCATTCAGCGTGTCGGCAGTGAGAAAGTTTCGCGCCAGCAACTCGCCGCTCAACGGCAGCGCCTGCAGCCACTCGGCTGTGGCAGTGACGCTGAAGATTGCGCGTTCGTCCCACAACAGCCACAAGCCGGTGATGCCGGCAATCCAGAGCAGCCATAACAGCGGGATGCCGGTCAGCCAGGAAAACCAGCGCACGCCACGAAAATGCCCGCGCAGAACTTCTCGCGCCAGATGCAGCAGTGTCAGCAGCATGCAGGCGTCGGCACCGTAGCGATGCAGGCCGCGCAGCAGGCGACCGAGTCCGCTCGGATCGTTTTGCAGACGCAGCCCCGATTGATAGGCGCCGCTGACGCTGGTGTCATAGAGTGCATAGGCGACCATGCCGCTAAGCACAACCAGAACCAGGCAGAGAAACGCCAGCGCCCCCAGATGGCGCCAGGGATTGTGCGCCGCCTTGAAAGCGCGGTCGAATGTTCCGGTCGCCAACTCGTCGGCAGTTCGCAATAGTCGGGTGACTGTCGTCATCGCAGAAGCTCAACTGTGCGT
>CAIPBW010000022.1 GCA_903863395.1 uncultured beta proteobacterium | reverse complement strand
TGGTGCTGCCCGCCGACCATGCGCTGGCGCGCAAGGATCGCATCACGCTCGAAGACGTTGCGGTCGAACCGATCATCACCTACCACCCCTCGTTCACTGGCCGCACCAAGATCGACCAGGCCTTTGCCGCGCGCAAGCTCGCGCCGCGCATCGCCCTCGAAGCCATTGATTCTGACGTGATCACCACCTATGTACGCCTCGGGCTGGGCATTGGCATTGCGGCTGAAATGGCGGTGCGCGACATTGTGAGCGACGGCGGCAAGTCGGGCATGGTGGTACGCCCGGCCGGCCACCTGTTCGGCCAGAACGTGGCGCGTGTGGCGTTCAAGCGCAGCGCCTACCTGCGCACCTTCGTCTACAAGTTTGCCGAGCTGTTAAGTGACCGCCTCAGCCGCAACCTGATCGCCCGTGCCATGGACGGCCACGTCGAAAACTACGAGTTCTGAGGCTGGCACGCGCGCCTGTGCGCGCTACACAAACATGGTCGCAGGTGTTTCCATGTAGCCCCGGATCGCCTGCACAAACAGCGCCGCGTCCATGCCGTCAATCACCCGGTGGTCAAACGACGCCGAGAGATTCATCATCTTGCGAATCACCACGGCACCGCGCAACACCACCGGACGCTCGACCATGCGGTTGACGCCCACAATCGCCACCTCGGGGTGGTTGATCACCGGCGTGCTGACGATGCCGCCGAGCGCGCCCAGGCTGGTGATGGTGATGGTGGAGCCGCCCAGTTCCTCGCGCGTGGCCTGGCCGGTGCGGGCGCGTTGCGCTACGCGTGCGATCTCGGCTGCGTTGGCCCACAGGTCGTGTGCTTGCGCGTCACGCACCACCGGAACCATCAGCCCGTTGTCGGTCTGCGTGGCAATGCCCAGGTGCACCGCGCCGTGGCGCGTGATGACCCCTGCCTCGTCGTCAAAGCGCGCATTCATCTGCGGGTATTGGTCCACTGCCAGTGCCATGGCGCGCGCCAGCAGGGGCAGCATGGTCAGGCGGCCCCGCGTTTCGCCCCACTGGGCGTTGAGCCGCTCGCGCAAGGCTTCCACCTCGGTCACATCGACTTCTTCCACGTAAGTGAAGTGCGCAATGCGGCGCTTGGCGTCCTGCATCTTCAAGGCAATCTTGCGGCGCAGGCCAATCACCGGGATGCGCTCATCGGCACGCGTGGCCGCCCCATCCGCAGTGCGGATGTACACCGGCGCGGGCGCGGCGGCTGCCGGGGCACGCTGTGGCGCGGCAACCGCGGCCGGATGGCTGGCAGCGTAGGCGTCCAGATCAGCATGGGTAATGCGCCCGGCGGCCCCGCTGGCGCGCACCTGGTCGAGTTCAATGCCAAGCTCCCAGGCACGCCGACGCACGGCCGGTGCGGCAATGGGGCGCTCGTTGGCCGCTGACGCGGGCGCAATCGGTGCTGCCGCAGGGCGATCTGCGGGCACTGCAGGCGGCACTACCGCAGCGGGGCTTGCAACTGGCGCTGCGCTTGCTAATTCCTGCCCGGCCTTGAGGTTGCCAGCGCCCTGTACTTCCAGCCGCACCAGCTCCGAACCCACTGCCACGGTCTGGCCCGGGGTGCCGCCCAGGGCGACCACTTCGCCTGCCACGGGCGAGGGCACTTCCACCGTGGCCTTGTCGGTCATGACATCGGCCAGCACCTGGTCCATCACCACCTTGTCGCCGGGTTTGACGTGCCAGGCCACGAGTTCCACTTCTGCAATGCCTTCACCGATGTCCGGTGTCTTGATGATGTAGGTT
>CAIPBW010000021.1 GCA_903863395.1 uncultured beta proteobacterium | reverse complement strand
AGAATGAACCGAGTTTGCGAACCACCTAAGGAGTAACTATGAACCCATCGCGTTGGAACACCCGCGTTACGCTGATTGCCGCCGGACTGGCCGCCGCCCTGGGCTGCGGCGCGGCGCTGGCGCAATCCAAGGAAATCAGGATCGCCCACATCTACAGCAAGACCGGGGCGCTTGAAGCCTATGGCAAGCAGACGGCGGTGGGTTTCATGATGGGCCTGGACTACGCCACCAACGGCACCATGACGGTGGCGGGCAAGAAGCTGGTGGTGATTGAGAAAGACGACCAGGGCAAGCCCGACATTGGCAAGAGCCTGCTGGCCGCTGCCTATGGTGACGAAAAGGTGGACCTGGCCGTGGGCCCGACGGCCTCGCCTGTGGCACTGGCGATGCTGCCCGTGGCCGAGGAGTACAAGAAAATCCTGCTGGTTGAGCCGGCCGTAGCAGATTCGATTACCGGCGACAAGTGGAACAAGTACATCTTCCGCACCGGGCGCAATTCGAGCCAGGACGCTGCCGCCAATGCCGCCGCTCTGGACAAGCCCGGCAACGTGGTGGCCACGCTGGCCAACGACAACGCGTTCGGGCGCGATGGCGTCAAGGCCACGCGGGAGTTCCTCAAGAACGCCAAGATCGTGCACGAGGAATATCTGCCGGTCGGCACCACCGATTTCACCGCCGGCCTGCAGCGCATTGTGGACAAGCTCAAGGATCAGCCAGGCAACAAATACATCTCGGTGGGCTGGTCGGGAGCGCCCGCGCCCTTTAGCAAGATTGCCGACATGGAGTTGAAGAAGCGCTATGGCATCGAGCTCGCCACCGGCGGCAACATCCTGCCCGCGATGGTGGCCTACAAGCAGTTTCCGGGCATGGAAGGCGCGCTCTACTACTACTTTGCCATCCCCAAGAATGCAGCCAACGAGGCCATGGTGGCGCGTCACTACAGCCAGTTCAAGGCGCCGCCAGACTTCTTCACCGCTGGTGGTTTTTCTGCGGCGATGGCCATTGTTACAGCCCTCAACGCCACCAAGGGCGACGCCTCGGCCAATGCCCTGATCAAGACCATGGAAGGCATGAGCTTTGATACCCCCAAGGGCAAGATGACGTTCCGCAAGGAAGACCACCAGGCGATGCAGAGCATGTTCCACTTCAAGATCAAGGTTGATCCGGCGTTTGCCTGGGGCGTGCCCGAACTGGTGCACGAGATCAAGCCCGAAGAGATGAACATCCCGATCCGCAACAAGCGCTGACGCCCCGCGCGGCGGGCACGCTCTGATGCTGGAAACCAGAGACCTCACGATCCGCTTTGGCGGTCATGTCGCGGTCAACGCCGTGAGCTGCGCCTTTGCCCCTGGCACCTTGACGGCCATTGTTGGCCCCAACGGTGCGGGCAAGACCACGTACTTCAACCTGATCTCGGGCCAGCTCAAGGCCAGCGCGGGCGCGGTGCTGCTCAACGGCAAGGACCTGGGCGCGTTGGGCCCATCGGCGCGCACGCGAGCCGGGCTCGGCCGTGCGTTTCAGCTGACCAACCTGTTTCCGCACCTGAGCGTGCTGGAGAACGTGCGGTTGGCGGTGCAGGCCGCCACGCCCGGTGCGCACCTGCGGGGCCTCAACCTGTGGAGCATCTGGAGTGACCACCACGCACTCACCCAGCGTGCGCTGGAAATTCTGGACACCGTGGCCATGCGCGAGCGCCAGTTTGTGCCGGTGGCCACCTTGCCCCACGGCGACCAGCGCAAGCTGGAGGTGGCGCTGCTGATCGCGCTCGACCCCGAGGTGTTCATGTTCGACGAGCCCACAGCCGGCATGAGCGCCGACGAGGCGCCGGTCATCCTGAACCTGATACGTGCGCTCAAGAGCGACAAGCGCAAAACCATCTTGCTGGTGGAGCACAAGATGGACGTGGTGCGCGAACTTGCCGACCGCATCATCGTGCTGCACAACGGCGCGCTGGTGGCCGATGGCGAGCCCGCGCAGGTGATTGCCTCGCCGGTGGTGCAGGAAGCGTATCTGGGCGTGCGGGTGGATGCGCCATGAGTGATGCGCTGCTCACCCTCACCGGCGTGCATACCCATATCGGCGCGTACCACATCCTGCATGGGGTGGACCTGGTAGTGCCGCGCGCGCAACTCACCATGCTGCTGGGGCGCAACGGCGCGGGCAAGACCACCACCTTGCGCAGCATCATGGGCCTGTGGCGAGCTTCGAGCGGCCAGGTGCGGTTTGACGGCCACGACATCACGGCGCTTGAAACCCCGGACATTGCCGCCCGCGAGATTGCCTACGTGCCTGAGAACATGGGCATCTTCTCGGACCTGTCGGTCAAGGAAAATATGCTGCTGGCGGCACGCTCGGCGCGGCGCATCGAGCAGATCGATGAACAGCGGCTGGCCTGGATTTTTTCGCTCTTTCCGGCGGTGGAGAAATTCTGGAGCCATCCGGCAGGCAAGCTCTCGGGCGGGCAAAAGCAGATGCTGGCGGTGGCGCGGGCGATTGTCGAGCCGCGCAAGTTGCTGATCGTCGATGAGCCCAGCAAGGGGCTGGCCCCGGCCATTATCAACAACATGATTGACGCCTTTGCCCAGCTCAAGCAGACCGGCACCACCATCCTGCTGGTCGAGCAAAACCTCAACTTTGCCAAGCGCCTGGGCGACCACGTGGCGGTGATGGACAACGGCCGGGTGGTCCACGCCGGGGCGATGCAGGAGCTTGCCGACAGCCCCGAAATGCAACACGCCCTGCTGGGGTTGGCGCTATGAAACAGCTCGATTTTGACTGGAAGCCCCTGGCCATGGTGCCCGCGTTGGCGCTGCTGGTGATCCCCTTCATCGGGTCCACCTCCACCTGGATCACGCTCACGGTGGCGGGGCTGGCAATGGGCATGATCATCTTTGTGATTGCCTCGGGGCTGACGCTGGTGTTCGGGCTGATGGATGTGCTCAACTTTGGCCACGGCGTGTTTATCGCGCTGGGGGCTTTTGTTGCCACCACGGTGCTGGGCGGGCTGGGCGACTGGACCAACTCCGACATCTTGTGGCGCAACCTGCTGGCAGTGTTTGCCGCCATGCTGGTGGCGATGGCCGTGGCCGCTGCGGTGGGGCTGGCGTTTGAGCGTCTGATCGTGCGGCCGGTGTACGGCCAGCACCTCAAGCAGATTCTGATCACCATGGGCGGCATGATCATTGGCGAAGAACTCATCAAGGTGGTGTGGGGCCCGGCGCAGATTGCACTGCCCCTGCCCGACGCCATGCGCGGCTCGCTTTTTCTGGCCGATGCGGCGGTTGAGAAATACCGTTTGATGGCCGTGGTGGTGGGTCTGGCGGTGTTTGGCCTGCTGGCCTGGGTGCTGGGGCGCACCAAGCTCGGTTTGCTGATTCGCGCTGGTGTGCAGGACCGGGAGATGGTTGAAGCCATGGGCTACCGCATCAAGCGCCTGTTTGTCGGCGTGTTTGTGGCAGGCAGCGCGCTGGCCGGGCTGGGTGGCGTGCTGTGGGGCCTGTACCAGCAAACTGTGACGCCGCAGATGGGCGCGCAGGTCAATGTGCTGATCTTCATCGTGATCATCATCGGCGGGCTGGGCTCCACGGGCGGTGCCTTGATTGGTGCCTTGCTGGTGGGTCTGATGGCCAACTACACCGGCTTTCTGGTGCCCAAGGTGGCGCTGTTTTCCAACATCGCCCTGATGGTGGGCGTGCTGCTGTGGCGCCCGCAAGGCGTGTACCCGGT
>CAIPBW010000020.1 GCA_903863395.1 uncultured beta proteobacterium | reverse complement strand
TCGGCGTACACCGCCTGGTGCACGGCCTGGTTCCAGGCCACCACTTCGCCCAGGTGGCGGTAGCCGTCTTGCGCAGGTAGCCAGGGGTTGCTCGGGCCACTGAGGTTGCCCCGGTCCTGCACCTGCAGGCCCTGGCGCTGCAACACTCGGGCGATCTGCGCCACGCGCAGCGCCTCGGGCCCCATGCTCGCGCCACGGCAACCCGCGCCAATGTCGGTAGGTGCGCCTATCAGGCTGATGTTCTGGTTCATGGTGTTTGCAGTTTGAATACGGGCAGGCGCTCGCCCACGGTCAGGCCGCGGACATTGAGCAGGGTTTGCGCGCGCCAGGGGCGTAGCGCCTCGCGCTGCGCGGGGTCGAGCCAGCCGAGCTGGTCCATGGTCTCGACGCTGGCGGCAAACAGCGCGGGCTTGTTGCCGTCGAGAATCTTGATGGCAAAGGCTTCGCCGCGCTCCTTGCTGCCCACCACCTGCACACCATCGGCGCCGACCTTGCTCACCCAGTCGCCACGGCCCACGCGCATGAAGTCCAGGTCATTGCGGCCACTGCCGCTGACCAAGTCCGGGTGCTGCGTCATGGCGTCGGTCAACTGTGCAAAGCTCGCGCCGAGTTCACTGTCCTGCGCGCCGCTGGCCAGACGCGCGTAGCCGTAGGCCAGGCGCCACAGTGGCATGGCGTAGTTGGGCGCGGAGCAGCCGTCAATGCCCAGCTTCAGGTCGTCCACTTCCAACCCCACGGCGCGCGCCACCGCCTGGCGGATGCTGTGCTGCAGCGGGTGGTCGGCCTCGGTGTAGTTCTCCAGCGGCAGGCCGTGCTGCACGCAGTGCGCCACAAACCCGGCGTGCTTGCCGCTGCAGTTGTTGTGGCGCTCGTCAAACTGCAGGCCCTCGGGCGGTGCCTGGTCCAGGTAGCTAAAACGCAGCGGCACATGGCAGCCGCAGCGCAGCGTGCGTACACCCACGCCAACGCGGTCGAGCATGCCTTGCACGGTTTGCACATGCAGGTCTTCGCCGTTGTGGCTGGCGCACAGCATCGCCACTTCGGCACTGCCAAAGCCAAAATGCTGGGGCCCGCCGCCTTGCACAAACGGCAGCGCCTGCAAGGCCTTGAGCGTGGAGCGGGTAAAGGTGGGCCAGTGCGCGTCGCCAACGCCTGCAACGAGCTGGCCGTGCCGGTTGACCACCGCCACCGCACCGCAGTGCAGGTTTTCGGTCAGGCCGCCACGGGTGAGTTGGATCAGGGGTGCAAATTCCATGGCGGGATTGTGGAGCAAATCGCGCTGCCGGGGTTTTGTCACCTGCTTGACGCGCAGCGACTGGGCGTTGCCGCACAATGCCGCGATGAACTCCATTCGCTCCCCCTTGCAGGCCCAGATTGTTCAATGGCTGGTTGCGCCCGGCGCGCTGGTGCGCAGCGGCGAGGTGGTGGTGATCCTGGAGGCGATGAAGATGGAGCACGAGGTGCGCGCCGTGGTGGACGGGCGCATCACCGAACTGCTGTTTGCCCCCGGCGACATGGTGCACCAGGGCGAAGTGCTGTGCCTGTCCGAGCACGCGGCGCAGGCTGCGTCCGCCACGCAAGACGAGGCTG
>CAIPBW010000019.1 GCA_903863395.1 uncultured beta proteobacterium | reverse complement strand
TCACTTGCCACTTGTCAAATCCTAAAAACTGGTTAAAAATACAGCTACTGGATGCCGAAACAGTGTGTACAGACCAACAGCCCATGCGGCACAGTCACCAGGAGTTACCATGCTTGAAAGCCCCAAACTCACCGCTCGCCAGCAGCAGATTCTGGATCTGATTCAAAGCGCCATCTCGCGCACCGGCGCACCGCCCACCCGGGCGGAAATTGCCAACGAACTCGGTTTCAAATCGGCCAATGCCGCTGAGGAGCATCTCCAGGCACTGGCGCGCAAGGGCGTTATCGAGTTGGTTAGCGGCACCTCGCGCGGCATCCGCCTCAAGAGTGACGCACTGCGGTCCATCAACGAATCCCGGTACAAGCAGTTCTCCTTACCTCTTCCCGGCCTGGCCCAACTGGCCTTGCCGCTGATTGGCCGCGTTGCTGCGGGCTCCCCAATTCTCGCTCAGGAGCATGTGGACCAAACCTACTACGTGGAAAACAGCTTGTTCCAGCGCCAGCCCGATTACCTGCTCAAGGTGCGCGGTATGTCCATGCGCGACGCCGGCATCATGGATGGCGACCTGCTGGCCGTGCAAGCCACCAAAGACGCCAAGAACGGCCAGATTATTGTTGCGCGCCTGGGTGACGAAGTCACCGTCAAGCGGTTTCGCCGCAACAAGCACCTGATTGAACTCCACCCCGAAAACCCCGACTACCAGACCATTGTGGTAGAGCCCGGCGAGCCCTTTGAAATTGAAGGGCTGGCCGTGGGCCTGATTCGCAACACCATGCTGATGTAAACCTCTTTCTGCACACATCCCTATGAACATCGCCCTCATTGCCCGACTGGCTAGCCTACCCCCCATTCAAAATCTGTTGCGCCTGCTGGCCGCCCCTCGGCAGCTTACGGTACAGGCAACGCCCCGTTTGGCACCACTTGCGGCCACCAGCGCTTCCAAATTGGTAGCAAGCAGTGGTCAGCAGGCAAGGCTTGCAGAGGCCATGGGCCTGCAAAAGAGGCCGGTGCGCGTGCTACGGGTAATTGCATCAGGGAAGCGCAACGCAGGCGTTGGGCGCATGGTTATCTCGGGAAGCATGGCCGACGTTTGCGCCGAACTCGAGCGCCTTGCCGCTCGCGAAGCAGCGCTGACCTAAGCGCGCGCCACAATCCGGCGGGTCACGGCGCAAAGTGCGTTGTGACAAGGCACAATCGGGGCCATGAATATTGTGATCCTCGATGACTACCAGGACGCCGTGCGCAAGCTAGATTGCGCTGCCAAACTGGAGAACTTTCAAGCCAAGGTCTATACCAACACCGTCAAGGGCTTGGGCCAGCTTTCAATACGCCTCAAGGATGCGGATGTGGTAGTGCTGATTCGGGAACGCACCCACATGAGCCGTGCGCTGATTGAGAAGTTACCCAAGCTCAAACTCATCTCGCAAACCGGGCGCGTCGGCACGCACGTTGACGTGCAAGCCTGCACCGACCGTGGAGTTGCGGTTGCCGAAGGGGTCGGTTCCACCACAGCACCCGCAGAACTTACCTGGGCCCTGGTGATGGCGGCAATGCGCCGCATTCCGCAGTATGTAGGCAACCTCAAACACGGTGCCTGGCAGCAGTCCGGCTTGAAGGTCGCTTCCATGCCGCCCAACTTTGGCATTGGCAGCGTGCTGCATGGAAAGACGCTGGGAATTTGGGGCTACGGCCGCATTGGCCAATTGGTTGCCGGATACGGCAAGGCCTTTGGCATGCAGGTGCTGGTCTGGGGCAGCGACGCGTCCCGGCAGAAAGCGCAGAACGACGGTTACACACCCGCACCGAGCCGCGAATCCTTCTTTGAGCAGAGCGATGTGCTTTCGTTGCACTTGCGGCTCGCGCCAGAGACCCAAGGCATCGTGACTCCCGCCGACTTGGCGCGCATGAAGCCCACGGCGCTGCTGGTCAACACCTCACGCGCCGAATTGATTGAAGCCGACGCCCTGATCAGCGCGCTCAACCGGGGCAGGCCCGGAATGGCTGCGGTCGATGTGTTTGAAACCGAACCCATTTTGCAAGGCCACGCCCTGCTTCGGTTGGAAAACTGCATTTGCACGCCCCACATCGGTTATGTAGAGCAAAGCAATTACGAAATATTCTTTGGCGCGGCCTTTGACAACGTCATTAACTTCATCAAAGGCACACCCACCAACATCATCAATCCGGGCTCGCTGCAGGTGCGCCGCTAAGCTGCGGGTCAGCCGTTCGTCGGTTTGGGTGGCTCCGGCACCAAAAGGTCAGCGCCGTCAAATTCGATCATGTTGTCGTCGGGGCTGGCCACTTCGACATCCAGACTCAGATCTACGTCCAAGTCCAAGTCCAGATCAAGGTCCAAACCTGTCGCATCTTCCGAGGGAAGTGAGGGCACCTGCAGCGGTTGCGTTGCGTCCGCCCTGAAAGATTCAGCGCTCAAGACCGCAGGCACCGAGGGCAGCGCGCCATCGATGGTTTCTTTGATCGAGCTTACCGAGAACGGCACCGGCCCCGAATCCGTGCTTGTTGCAATCCGGCTGGCGACGGCGTGCAGGGTGAGCAAGTCACGGTAGGCGTTCAGATCGAAACCCTTGGCTGGATCGATCTCGGGAGTGCGTACAAGGCACAACTCGATGAAGTCTATCGCCGCTTGCGACGGCCACAACGTCGTGATGCGCCGGGTCACATCACCATAGGCGTCGAGCCCGTTTCCGCCCTTGTCAAAGCCTTCGTAGTCGGGCACCAGTCCGGTGAACAGGTCGTTAAATTCGCTGCGATAGCGGTCGTACTCGGTCTTGCGGCTCAAGGTATGCAGCGCCTTGAGCAGGTCCAGGTACACCAGGGGGTTGGACAGACCGCTTTCGCTGATATGGGCTACCAAAATGCCAACGGCTTCGTCGTGCTGCCCCAGCGCCATGAAGAAATCGGCCTGCTGGCGCACATCCAGCATTTCCTGCATGTTGATGGAGCGCAATCCGCCAGCCACACTCGGCGGGTTATCCGATGTGGCCGCCTTTTGCTCGTGCACTTTGGGTAACACCAGCGGCGCAGGTGTACTGGCGTGGGTGGAGCCCATGCCGGCAAACACCGATTCACCCAAATTCAAGTCAATATCCACCTCGGCCAGTTCCGCGTCGCGGGGCTTTGTCTTAGGCGACGTAGCCACCGGTGCTGCGTCATTGATCTCATCTGCGTGCTGCCGACTCGACAACGATTGGGCCGTGGCAACAAAGCCCTCAACGTCGTCATCCACACCCGCGTGCTGATTGCCGCGCCACCATGGCGTGCCATCACCAAGCGACTTCAAGCGGCTCCAGGCGTAGGCCAGCGCGGCCCCGCACAGCAGCAACAGCGCAGCCAGTGCATACACCAGCGGATTGGCGTATTTTTGCGACTCTACATCGGCCAGTCGGTCCGAGATTTCCTTGAGCAACTGTCCGTTCTTGGATGTCAAACTGCGCTGGGTCTTGAGGTCGGTTTCAAGCGCCTGCAATTGCGCGTCACTGCGCATGACGTCCTGAACCGTGGTGTTGAGCGAGCGCCATGTTGCCGCAGCCTGCGCCCGCTTGCCCAAGTCGTCGGTGGGAGCTGCCGGCAGCTCGGGGCTCGATTTGAGCGTGGGGTCGCGCTCCTGCGCCAAATCCAGGGGAAGCAGCTTCAGACGTGCCGGGCGTTCAACCGAAGAACCCGCAACCTTGGGCGTCCGTGCAACCCTCTTGGGTTTGACCACCGCAGGGCGCTTGTCGCTGTCATTCGCGCCTTTGGCGGCAAACTGGGGTGCTGCGTCCATCCTGGGGGCGCTCGCCGTCGGCCGCGCCGGTGCGGCCGCTGCAGGCGCTGGCTCAGCCACCGTGGCAAGCACGGGAATGACTGACGACCCCGCCCACGATTGCACAGGAGCCGCCTCGGTGGCCACCTCGGCCAGCAGCACATAACGGCGGCTGGCTTTATTCATGCATCCGGCGCGCACATACACGGTCACCACTGGCTCATTGACCCTCAGACCCGAAACCACACGCACCAACGCGCCCGTAGCCTGGGCAGAAGGCTGGTTGGTAACCAGCACCTGGGTTGATTCCAGCTTGACATCGCCAAAGAATACGTCGGCATCAAAGCACAACGCAGTATCCGACTCTTCGGATTCAAACTGCACCGGGATGCTCAGATCGAGTGGCTGCCCGATGAGCGCAGCCCCTCGTGCCCGACCCAAGGTCAGCGCCGAGCTCGGCAAGGCGCTGCACAGCAGTGCAACGCCTAAGGCGGAGATTACCAGTTTGCGATACGAAATCATGAGTCCCGGCATTCTCGCACAGCCTACCCCCAACTTTCTGACTGACCCTGGTTTGCACCCTCTGGAGGGTATCGTTGCCCCGGAGGCAACCCAGCTCAGACACCCATGCGACAAAGCCATAGGCAATATCCGGTCCCGCAGGTGACAATGCGGGAGCATCAACACCTTCCACAGTCACCCATAAGACAGGCCATGGACGAACCCATTCTTACTATTGACGAACGCGCCGCGATCAATTCAGGTCGCTGGTTTTCAACGCTGTCCCCATCGCTCAAACACGACATTCTTCGATGCGCCTACGTCAAACGCTACAAAGACGGCGAACTCATCACCGCCCGGGGCGAGCCGCCCGAGGAATGGATTGCCTGTGCCAAAGGCGCCGTGCGGGTGAGCTCAACATCGATTTCGGGCAAACAGATTACGCTGACCTACGTGGAGCCGGGCATCTGGTTTGGCGACGTATCGATCTTCGACGGCGACCGCCGAACCCACGACGCCTATGCCCATGGCGACAGCACCATTCTGTGCGTGGCCAAGGCCGACTTCAAAAAGATCCTGGCAGCGCACGTCGAGTTGTACGAAGCCCTGCTGCGCCTTCACGCGCGGCGCATTCGCCAACTTTATGGTTTGGTGGAAGACCTCAACACCCTGCCTCTGCGCGCGCGTCTGGCCAAACAGCTATTGCACCTGGCCAGAAGCTACGGCGTGCCGTCACTAAGCAATGCCAGCGAAGTACGCATCGGGCTGCACCTGGCGCAAGAGGAATTGGCGCAATTGCTGGGCGCGTCGCGCCAGCGCGTCAACCAGGAGCTCAAGGCCATGGAGCGCGACAACGCCATCCGGATCGAGCCGGGTGGTCTGGTGATACGCGAGCGCGACGCCCTGATGCGCATCATCGAGTCGGATGACTGAACTGCCACCCAAACTACTCTCTTGCACCCATGAGTGAATTTGACCATTTCGTCGGCACGCGCCCCGTTTCTGACCAGCACGCAGTGGACTTGGCGGCCCTGTCCAGTTGGCTGCAGTCGCACCTGCCCGGCTTTGAAGGACCGCTTTCGCTTGAAATGTTCAAGGGCGGCCAGTCCAACCCGACCTACAAGCTCATAACGCCCACGCGCTCGTATGTAATGCGTGCCAAACCCGGGCCGGTGGCCAAGCTGCTGCCATCGGCACACGCGGTCGAGCGCGAGTTTGCCGTCATGCGCGGCCTGCAGGACACCGATGTGCCGGTCCCACGCATGTATTGCCTGTGCGAGGACGAGGCGGTCATCGGGCGCGCCTTCTACATCATGGAGTGCATGGAAGGCCGTGTGCTCTGGGATCAGTCCCTGCCCGGCATGAGTCGCGAGCAGCGCGGCGCCATCTATGCCGAAATGAACCGGGTGATTGCGGCCCTGCACAAGGTTGATTTTGCGCAGCGCGGCCTCAAAGACTACGGCAAGCCAGGCAATTATTTTGAACGCCAGATTGCCCGCTGGAGCCGCCAGTACGCGGCATCGATCACACAGCCGATTGTGGAGATGGACCACTTGATCGAATGGCTGCCGAAAAACATACCTCCGCTGGCCCGCGATGAAAGCATGGTGAGCATCGTGCACGGCGACTTTCGCCTGGACAACCTGATGTTCCACGCGCAAGAGGCGCGCGTGGTTGCCGTGCTGGATTGGGAGCTTTCAACACTGGGGCACCCCTTGGCCGACTTCAGCTACCACTGCATGGCCTGGCATATTCCGCCGGGCGCGTTCCGTGGCATCGGCGGCCTGGACTTTGCCAGCCTGGGCATACCCAGCGAAGACGAATACATCCGCCTCTATTGCGAGCGCACCGGCATTGCAACGCCAGCGCAACTCAAGACCGAGTGGAACTTCTACATGGCCTACAACATGTTTCGCATTGCCGCCATTTTGCAAGGCATTGCCAAGCGCGTGGAAGCCGGCACGGCGTCAAGCGCGCAGGCCGTCAGCTCGGCCGCCGGAGCGCGACCGCTGGCACAAATGGCATGGAAGTTTGCCCAGCAAGCCTGACCACCATCCCCACGATTTATTCATTCACCCAACACCCCCGGAGAGCGCATGGACTTTGACTATTCACCCAAGACCAAAGAGCTTCAGCAGCGTTTGCAGAAGTTCATGGACGACCATATCTACCCGGCAGAAGGTGCCTTCCATGCCGAAATTGCGGCCAATACCGCAGCAGGCAAACGCTGGACGCCGCTGCAGTTGATAGAAGACCTCAAGCTCAAAGCGCAGGCTGCCGGGTTGTGGAACCTGTTTTTGCCGGTGGATAGCGCACAGGCTTCTGGCTACGAGGGCGCAGGACTGACCAATCAGGAATACGCGCCGCTGGCCGAAATCATGGGACGCGTGATGTGGTCGAGCGAGGTGTTCAACTGCTCTGCGCCCGACACCGGCAACATGGAAACCATTGCCCGCTACGGCTCCGAGGAAAACAAGGCGCGCTGGCTCAGACCGCTGCTCGAAGGCAAGATCCGCTCGGCCTTTGCCATGACCGAGCCACAAGTGGCCTCAAGCGATGCCACCAATATCGAAACCCGGATCGAGCGCCGCGGCGACATCTATGTGATCAACGGGCGCAAGTGGTGGACTTCGGGTGCTGGGGACCCACGCTGCGCGATTTTTATCACCATGGGCAAGACCGACCCCGAAGCGGCACGCCATTCGCAGCAAAGCATGGTGCTGGTGCCAGCCAACACCCCCGGAGTGAAGGTGGTGCGGCCGCTCAACGTATTCGGCTACGACGACGCCCCCCACGGCCACATGGAAATGCTGTTTGAAAACGTGACGGTTCCGGTGACCAACATCCTGTTGGGCGAAGGTCGTGGATTCGAGATTGCCCAGGGTCGGCTTGGACCGGGGCGCATCCACCACTGCATGCGCTTGATCGGTCTGGCAGAGCGCGCACTGGAACTGATGTGCAAGCGCGCATCCACCCGCGTTGCATTTGGCAAACCAATTGCCGCCCAGACAGTCACGCAGGAGCGCATTGCCGAATCACGCTGCAAGATCGATATGGCACGGCTGCTGACGCTCAAGGCCGCGTGGATGATGGACGTTGCAGGCAACAAGTTTGCCAAGAACGAGATTGCCATGATCAAGGTGGTGGCCCCGAAGATGGCCTGTGACGTGATCGACTGGGCCATGCAGGCGCACGGCGGCGGCGGCATGTGTGACGACTTCCCGCTGGCCTACGCCTACACCAACGCGCGCACCCTGCGCTTTGCCGATGGCCCGGACGAAGTCCACCGCAACGCCATCGCCAAACTCGAACTCGGAAAATACGCGCCCCCGAAACCACATCGCGCTGCGTAACCACTGCGCACCAGCAGCCCGGCTGCTGGTGCACTTCAGGTTCAGTGCAGGTGTGTTTGGCCAGACCACAAGGAATTGAGGTCGGCAAAACGCCACTTGGCCGGGTCTTCGCGGCACAGAATTTTTTCGGTCACACCCGGTGCCGACAAGTCCACCAGTTCAGGAACAATGCGCAAGTTCGACTTGGTGGAGAAGAACACTTTCACGCGCGGCGTTGTCAGCGACTTTCCGGTCTGGTCCATCACCACGCCCAGACGCCCCGAGGTCAGCCGCACCAGCGAGCCCGTGGGGTAAATCCCCAGGCTCTTGACAAACGCCTGGAACACATTCACGTCGAAGTGACCGTTTGACCATTCGGCCATTTTACGCAGCGACTCCGCAGGGTCCCAGCCAGCCTTGTACGGGCGGTTAGAGGTGATTGCGTCGTACACATCGCAGACCGCGCCCATCTTGGCATAGAGACTGATTTCTTCGCCCTTCAATCCCTTGGGATAGCCCGAACCGTCGATTTTTTCATGGTGGTGCAGGCACACATCCAACACCATCTCCGGAACGTCGTTGCCGCCTAGGAGCATGCGGTGCCCCTCCACGGGGTGCGACTTGATGATGGCGAACTCGGCATCGGTCAGCTTGCCCGGCTTGTTGAGCACATCCATGGGCATCAGGGCTTTTCCCAGGTCATGCATCCAACCCGCCAGTCCGGCGTGGCGCGTCTGGCGCTCAGCGAGACCCAACTGGTGCGAGAGCGCGACCATCATGGCGCATACCGCCACCGAGTGCATGTAGGTATAGTCGTCCGCCGTTTTCAGGCGCGCCAGACTGATCAACGCGCCCGGGTTGCGGGCCACCGATTCGCTGATGTCTT
>CAIPBW010000018.1 GCA_903863395.1 uncultured beta proteobacterium | reverse complement strand
CTGGCGGGGTGGCGAACGGCCAATCTGCCGGTCGAAAAGGCATAAAGCCATGCAAGCCGTCACCATGTACACCACCGCTGTCTGCCCGTACTGTGTGCAGGCCAAGCGCATCCTGCAGTCGCGCGGCGTGACCCAAATAGACGAAATCCGGGTTGACGCCCATCCCCAGGAGCGCCAGAAGATGATGGAAATCACCGGGCGGCGCACCGTGCCGCAGATTTTCATAGGCGCAACCCACGTGGGCGGGTGCGACGATTTGATGGCGCTTGACAGCCAGGGCGGCCTGCTGCCCTTGCTTCAGGGCGCTTGAGCGCGCGGGCCTTGCGCGCTACCTGAGATAATCAGCCGCGTTATTTGTTTGATTCACCGTTTGCCTGCCCCAAAAATTGTCGGGCGGGCTTTGTTTTACTTAGAGAGATAAACCATGGCAGACCAAGATCCCGTATTCCAGATTCAACGCGTGTACCTCAAGGAATCGTCGCTGGAGCAGCCCAATTCCCCCGCCATCCTGCTCGAGCAGGAGCAGCCCTCGGTGGACATTCAACTCGGCGTGCAGGCCAACCCGGTGGCCGATGGCATTTACGAAGTGTCCGTCACCGCCACGGTGCACACCAAGATCAAGGACAAGACTGTGTTTCTGGTCGAAGCCAAGCAGGCCGGAATTTTTGAAATTCGCAATCTGCCCCAGGAGCAATTGGGACAGATTCTGGGCATCGCCTGCCCGCAAATCGTCTACCCCTACCTGCGCGGCAACGTGGCCGACCAGATTCAACGCGGCGGTTTCCCGCCCGTGCACCTGACCGAAATCAACTTCCAGGCGATGTACGAGCAGCAGCAACAAGCCGAAGCCGCCAAGGCGGCTGCGCCCGAAGCGGCCTTGCCGCAGTAATTGTTGGCGTTAGTCGCTGCGATCGCTGGCCCCTGTTCCGTGTAGCCAGCCATGAAAATCATCGTGCTCGGCGGCGGTGCCTGGGGCACCGCCTTGGCCATCGGTGCCAGCCGCAATGCCGCGGCGGGACACGCCGTGACGCTGTGGCTGCGTGACCCCGCGCAGGCCCAGGCGCTGCTGCGCGAGCGGCAAAACCAGCGCTATCTTCCGGGCATTGCCCTGCCCGACAACCTGACTGTGAGCGCCGAGCCGCTGGCGCAGGTGGTGGCTACGGTGGCCGACTTTGACCTGGTGGTGCTCGCCACCCCCATGGCCGGACTGCGCGACTTGCTCACCCAATTTCACGAGAGCGCCACGCCCCTGGTCTGGTTGTGCAAGGGTTTTGAAGCCGGGCAGCCAGGTCGGCCCGGCATGCTCGGGCACGAAATCCAGACTCAGGTAGCGCCTGGCCTGCGCGCCGGGGTGCTCAGCGGCCCCAGCTTTGCCCAGGAAGTGGCCTTGGGCCAACCCACGGCGCTGGTGGCCGCGAGCGCGCACACACAGGTGCGCGCGCTGCTGGTGCAGGCTTTTCACAGTGCCAGTCTGCGTGTCTATGGCAACGAAGACGTGGTTGGCGTCGAGGTGGGCGGCGCGGTCAAGAACGTGCTGGCGATTGCCACCGGCTTGTGTGACGGATTGAATCTGGGGCTCAATGCCCGCGCGGCGCTGATCACGCGTGGCCTGGCCGAGATGACGCGCCTGGGGCTGGCCCTGGGTGCACGGGCCGATACCTTCATGGGACTGAGCGGTCTGGGCGACCTGGTGCTCACCGCCACGGGCGACTTGTCGCGCAACCGCCGTGTCGGCCTGGAACTGGCGCAGGGCAAGACGCTGGCGCAAGTGGTGGCAGCACTGGGGCACGTGGCCGAAGGCGTGTACAGCGCCCGTACCGTGGTGCAGCGTGCCCAGACGTTGGGCGTGGACATGCCGATTGCGCAAGGCGTGGTCGGTCTGCTCGATGGCCGCATGCAACCGGCCCAGGCCGTGGCCGCCCTGATGGCACGCGACCCGGCCAGCGAAGGCGGCTGACTCCCGCTCCAGGCGAATCAGCCCTGGCGCACGCGCTCTGCGATGTGGGCCATTGCCGCTTGCACCTGGTCCACCAGGATCAGGCACAGTTCGCCTGCCTTGAGCTTGTCCATGGCCAGGTCGATGGCCACAAACTCACCCCGGATTTCGGCCGACTGCTTGGTGCGCTTGGCGTGCGTGAGCCCCTGGCGTAGCAGGGCGATGACTTCGCCGTCCTTGCGCCCGCGCTGGCATTGGTCTTCGAACAGAATCACTTCGTCAAAGGCATCGCCCAGGATCTCGGTCTGCTGGCGGATATCCTGATCGCGCCGGTCGCCCGCGCCGCTGATCACCACGCTGCGGCGCGTGGCAGGCATCGCCTGGACCGCCTGCACCAGGGCCATCATCGCGTCCGGGTTGTGGCCGTAGTCGGCAATCACGGTGGCACCACGGAACTTGAACAGGTTAAAGCGCCCTTGGGCGTTGTCGCGGTCGTTGGAGAAACTGGCCAGCCCGGCGCGGATCGTGTCCCAGGGCACATTGAGCGCCCAGGCCGCGGCCACCGACGCCATTACGTTATCGACCTGAAAACCGATGGTGCCGCCCATGGTGACCGGGATGTCCGACAGGCGCAGGCTTTCCTGGAAATCCCCCTTGGAAGCGACGATGTGGCCGTTTTCCACGTACACCACGGCCTGCCCCTGGGCACGGTGGGTGGCCATGACGGGGTGGTACTTGTCGGCGGCAAAAAAGGTGACTGCGCCGCGCGCCTTGCTGGCCATGGCGGCCACGTTGGCATCCATGGCGTTGAGTACGGCCACGCCGTTCTTGGCGACGTTTTGCACGATCACGCGCTTGAGCACCGCCAGGTCCTGCACCGTGGTGATGTAGTTCAGGCCAAGGTGGTCGCCGCTGCCGACGTTGGTGACCACCGCCACGTCGCAGCGGTCAAAGGCCAGGCCTTCGCGCAGCACGCCGCCGCGCGCGGTTTCCAGCACGGCCGCATCGGTGTCGGGGTGCAGCAACACGCTGCGCGCGCTCTTGGGGCCGCTGCAGTCACCGGTGTCGATGCACTGGCCGTCCACGTACACACCGTCGGTATTGGTCATGCCCACGCGCAGGCCGTGGGTGCTGAGCAGGTGCGAGATCAGGCGCACGGTGGTGGTCTTGCCGTTGGTCCCCGTGACCGCAACCACCGGGATGCGGCCGTCCTCGCCGTTTTTGAACATGCTGGAGATGATGGCTTCTCCCACCGCGCGGCCCTTGCCAAACGAAGGTGAGAGGTGCATGCGCAAGCCCGGTGCGGCATTGACTTCAACGATGCCGCCCCCCTGCGCTTCGAGCGGGCGCAGGATGCTGTCAGACACCACGTCCACACCGCAGATATCCAGGCCCACCATCTGGGCAGCGGCGACGGCGCGTGCAGCCACTTCCGGGTGCACGTCGTCGGTGACGTCGGTGGCCGAGCCGCCGGTAGAGAGGTTGGCGTTGTGGCGCAGGTTGACACGCTTGCCCTTGACCGGAATCGAGTCGGCGCTAAAGCCTTGTGCCCCCAGGCAGGTGCGGGCGATGTCGTCAAACCGGATTTTGGTCAGTGACGTGGAGTGCCCGCTGCCACGGCGTGGGTCGCGGTTGACCTGCTCTACCAATTCGGCAACGGTATGCACCCCGTCGCCCACCACCTTGGGCGGGTCGCGCCGGGCTGCAGCCACCATGCGGTCGCCCACCACCAGCAGGCGAAAGTCGTTGCCTGGCATGTAGCGCTCCACCAGAATGTTGTCGCGAAATGCGGTTGCTGCCTCGTAGGCCGCAACCAATTGCTCGCGCGTGGTGATGTTGACGGTAACGCCCTTGCCCTGGTTGCCGTCCTTGGGCTTGACCACCACCGGCAG
>CAIPBW010000017.1 GCA_903863395.1 uncultured beta proteobacterium | reverse complement strand
GTCCATGCAGTCCGAAAGGCATGGACTGCTTCACTTCGTTCGCAATGACCGGGACGGTTCATGGGGAGTTTATACATTCCCCGGCAATCAGGTCCAGGAATGACGACGCGCGGCACCGCGCACCGTGTCCATGATCCGGGCGGGCCCCTGCCACAGTCTCTACGGGCGAAAAAGGGGTGGCTTACCCCGCCATCCAGACCGGAGGGCGCTTGTCCAGAAAGGCGGCTACGCCGTCGCGGCCTTCGGGGGTGGCGCGTTGGGCGGCGATGCGGCGTGCGGTTTGTTCCATGGTGGTGTCGTCAATCGGGCGGCCGTGCACGGCGGCAATCAACTCCTTGGCCGCGCGTTGCGCTGAAGGCGCGCCCGCGAGCAGCGTTTGCACCAGGGCGGCAACCGCCGCGTCAAGCTGCTCCGGTGCCGCCACCTCGCCCACCAGGCCGATGGCCAGGGCGCGCTCGGCGCTGATGCGCTCGCCGCTTTGGAAGTAGCGCAGCGCGTGGCGCGCGCCGATGGCGCGCAGCACGTAAGGGCTGATTACCGACGGGATGATGCCGAACTTGACCTCGGAGGTGGAGAACACCGCGTCGCTGCTGGCCACGGCCATGTCGCAGGCCGCGGCCAGTCCGGTACCGCCGCCCAGCGCCCCGCCCTGCACCCGCGCCAGCGTGGGCTTGGACAGGCCCGAGAGCGTGCGCAACATGCGCGCAAAGCGGCGCGCGTCCTGCAGGTTGTCGGCCTCGCTGGCGTTGGCCGCGCGGCGCATCCAGTTGAGATCGGCCCCGGCCGAGAAGTGCTTGCCGCGCCCGGCCAACACCACCACGCGCACCGCGGGGTTGTTGTCCAGCGCCAGGCAGGCGTCGGTCAGGTCGGCGATCAGTTCCTCGTTGAAGGCGTTGAACACCTCCGGGCGGTTCATCCAGATCGTGGCCACCGCGCCGTCGCGCTCAATTGCTAGCGTGCTGTACATGCTGCTCCCTCGATCAACTCAGACGCGCTCAATTACCAGGGCAATGCCTTGCCCGACACCGATACACATCGTGCAAAGCGCATAGCGCCCGCCTCGCCGTGCCAGTTCGTACAGCGCGGTGGTCACCAGACGCGCGCCGCTCATGCCCAGCGGGTGGCCCAGCGCAATCGCGCCACCGTTGGGGTTGACCCGCGGGTCGTCATCCTGCAGTCCCAGATCGCGCAGCACCGCCAGGCCTTGCGCGGCAAAGGCTTCGTTGAGCTCGATCACATCCATCTGCGCCAGCGTAAGCCCCGCGCGTACGAGCACCTTGCGCACCGCCGGCACCGGCCCCACGCCCATGATGCGCGGTGCCACACCGGCACTGGCGCTGGCGACGATGCGCGCGCGCGGCGTCAGACCGTGCGTGCGCGCCGCCTCAGCGCTGGCAATCAGCAGGGCGCAGGCGCCGTCGTTCACGCCCGAGGCGTTGCCCGCTGTTACCGACAGCTCGGGCGCGTTGATGCCCTTGAGCGCACTGAGCATGGCCAACGTGGTCTCGGGCCGGGGGTGCTCGTCGGTGTCCACCACCAGCGGGTCGCCCTTTCGTTGCGCAATCAGCACCGGAACGATTTCGTCGGCAAAGCGCCCGGCTGCGTGCGCTGCGGCCCAGCGCTGCTGCGAGCGCAGGGCAAAGGCGTCCTGGTCGGCGCGCGCAATGCCGTAGTCGGCGGCCACGTTGTCGGCGGTCTGCGGCATCGAGTGCGTGTCGTAGAGCTTCTTCATCTTGGGGTTGACAAAGCGCCAGCCAATGGTGGTGTCAAAAATGGCGGCGTTGCGCGAGAACGCGGAATCGGCCTTGCCCATGACAAAGGGCGCGCGCGTCATGCTCTCCACGCCACCGGCAATCACCAGCGCGTCTTCACCCGCCTTGATCGAGCGCGCCGCCATGCCCACCGCGTCGAGCGACGAGCCGCACAACCGGTTGACGGTGCCGCCGGGCACTTCCACCGGCAACCCGGCCAGCAGCCCGGCCATGCGCGCCACGTTGCGGTTGTCCTCACCGGCCTGGTTGGCGCAGCCCAGAATGATGTCGTCCACCTGGCCCCACTGCACCTGCGGGTTGCGCTCGATCAACGCCTTGATAGTGATGGCCGCCAGGTCATCGGCGCGCACACTGGCCAGGGCACCGCCGTAGCGGCCAATAGGGGTGCGAACAGCGTCGCAAATAAAGGCATCGGTCATAGGTTCACCTGGAAAAAAGTTGTTG
>CAIPBW010000016.1 GCA_903863395.1 uncultured beta proteobacterium | reverse complement strand
TCGTTGAAGATTTCGTGGTACAGGGTTTCAAAGCAGACCGAGGCCACCACGTCCTTGGGTGCGGCGGCGGCGAAGTCGCGGCTGCCTTGGGGGTTGACGAGGTGGTCCTGGCCGGCAAATAGCAGCAGGGTGGGCACTTTCCACTGAGCGGCCATGGCCACGGTTTGCGGTCCGGCCACTGCGATGAACTGCGCCAGGCGCGCACAGATGCGGTCGTGTACCAGGGGGTCGTTCTGGTAAGCGGCCACCACCGCCGGGTCGTGCGAGAGGTAACGCTGCTGCAGGCCGTTGCCCACGCGCAGGTTGGGCGCAATCTTGGGCAGCAGCGCCACCAACAGTTTCTGAAACGCATTCATGCCCGCATCGAGCGCGGGCGAGGACAGCACCAGGGCGTCCACCGGGCGTATCCCCAGTGCCACAAAGCGCGCCGCCACCAGCCCACCCAGGCTGTGCCCGAGAACAATCAGCGGCGTGCCGGCGGGCAGCCCGGTGCGGGTACTGTCCACCATGTCGGCCAGGTCGTCGAGCAAGCGCGTGTCGGTGGGCATGCTGCCCTGCACACCGGCCGATTCGCCATGGCCCCACTGGTCGTAGCCGCGCACCGCGTAGCCCCAGGTGTTGAGTTTCTTGGCCACATGGTCGTAGCGCCCGGCGTGCTCGCCCAGGCCGTGCACCAGCAGCACCACACCACGCAAGGGCACGTTGCGCTCCAGCGGCCAGTCTTGCACCACCAGGTTGTCACCATCGGTGGAGATCAGGGTCGAGAGCGTGGATTCTGCCGCCATGGAAGTGGCCTCCGGGTGAAGCGGTTTACGGAAATTGGGCGATGACCTGGGCCACGGCGGCCGTGAGTTTCTTGGCGTAGGGCACGTGCAAGAACTCGTTGGGGCCGTGCGCGTTGCTCTTGGGGCCGAGCACGCCGCAGATCATCATCTGCGCCTGCGGGAATCCCTGGCTGAGGATGTTCATCAGCGGAATGGTGCCGCCCTGGCCGATGTAGCCGCAGGGCGCGCCAAAGTGGGTCTGCGAGGCGGCGCTCAGGGCCGACTCCAGCCACGGCGCGGTGGTGGGCGCGTTCCAGCCGGTGGCGGAGGCCGCGCCTTCAAACGTCACACGCGCCTGGTAGGGGGCGTTGTCTTCGAGCAGGGCCTTGAGTTGCTGCACCGCTACATCGGCTGCAATCAGCGGCGGCAGGCGCAGGCTGAGCTTGAACGCGCTGTAGGGCCGCAGCACGTTGCCCGCGTTGCCCAGGTCCGGAAAACCATCGGCGGCGGTCACGCTCAGGGTGGGTGCCCAAGTGCGGTTGAGCAGGGCCTGCAGCGGGTCGGTGGTGGTGGGCAGGGCAAACGTGGTGGCACCGGCGCAGTCGTAATGCGCCCAGGGGAAGCGCTTGTAAATCTCGTCGCCCAAAATTGCCGCCGTGGCGCGCGCCTGGGCCAGCCGCTCGGGCGGCACCTCGCAATGAAAACTGGCGGGCAGCAAGCGGCCACTGGCGCTGTCTTCGAGCCGGTCAAGCACCTGGCGCATGATCCGAAAACTCGACGGCACCAGACCACTGGCGTCGCCCGAGTGCACGCCTTCGGTCAGGATTTCCACCTTGAGCACGCCGCTGGCCATGCCGCGCAGGCTGCTGGTCAGCCACAACTGGTCGTAGTTGCCCGCGCCCGAGTCCAGGCACACCACCAGCCCCACGTCGCCCAGGCGCGGCTTGAGCAGGTCGATGTAGGGCAGCAGGTCGTAGGAGCCGCTTTCTTCGCAGGTTTCGATCAGGCCGACGATGCGCGGGTGCTCCACGTTTTGCGTCTGCAGCGCTGCAATGGCGGCCACCGCAGCGTAGGCGGCGTAACCGTCGTCCGCACCGCCACGGCCATAGAGCTTGCCGTCTTCGAGCACCGGGCTCCAGGGGCCCAGATCACTGCGCCAGCCGGAAAACTCGGGTTGCTTGTCCAGGTGGCCGTACATCAGCACGGTTTGCGTGGCGCGCGCGCGGGTGGCGGCCACTTCAAAAAACAGCACTGGCGTGCGTCCTTCCAGGCGCACGATTCCCAGGCGCAGGCCGCTGATTTTTTGCGCCTCGATCCAGGCGGCGGTGGTGCGCACCACGGAGTCGATGTAGCCGTGCTCGGCCCACTGCGCGTCAAACATCGGCGACTTGGCCGGCACGCGAATGTAGTCCTGCAGGCACGGGACGATTTGCGCGTCCCACAGGTCGCTGACCTGGTGCAGGGCTTGGGCGCAATCAAGCGCAGCGCTCGGGACACGGGCATTCATCGCTATCTCCTGGGGTGGCGGGTAAAACGGTGGTGCGCCATCATGCCACGGCTTGCATCCAGCCCAGCCCGGCGCTGGTGGCACCGGGCTGCACGCCGCGCCGGGGGCGGTACTCGCAGCCCACCCAGCCTGCGTAACCCAGCGCGTCGAGCACGCCAAAGAGATAGGGGTAGTGGAGTTCGCCCGCATCGGGTTCGTTGCGCTCGGGCACGCTGGCGATCTGGATGTGCCCCACCCGGCCGGTGGGCAGGTAGTGGCGCAGCTTGGTGGCCACATCGCCTTCGACGATCTGGCAGTGGTAGAGGTCCATCTGCACGCGCAGGTTGGGCGCGCCCACCTCCTGCACCACGGCGTGGGCGTGGTCCTGGCGATTGAGGTAGTAGCCCGGCATGTCGCGCGGGTTGATGGGTTCGATCAGCAACTCCAGCCCCACCTTGGCGGCCTCGGCGGCAGCGTAGCGCAGGTTGTCCACATAGGTGGCATGCAGCCGCTCGCGCGCCACGCCTTCGGGCAGCAACCCGGCCATCACATGCAGGCGCGGGCACGCCAGCGCCAGCGCGTGCTCGATGGCAAACTGCAGCCCACAGCGAAACTCCGCCTCGCGCCCGGGCAGGCAGGCCGTGCCGCGCTGGCCCAGCCCCCAGGCCGCCACCATGGCCGACGCATCCATGCCGCCGGGAGGCGCGTTGAACAGCACCTGCTGCAAG
>CAIPBW010000015.1 GCA_903863395.1 uncultured beta proteobacterium | reverse complement strand
GTCATCGCGCAACACCTGCATCAGCGCCGCCATGCGCATGTCGGCGTGGGCGTCAAAGCGGAAATGCCAGAAGCTGCAACGCTCGTTGGTCAGCACCGGGTCCACCGCCGAGTAGTTGAGCAGCAACACGCGGCGCGCGCTTTCGCGCTCGTTGTGCTTGTTGATTGCGTCCACCAAGGCCGCCGTGTTGGCCGAGGAGTTGCCCTGCAGGATGAAGCTGGCACCACTGTCGATGGCCGAGCGAAGTGCCGACAGCGCCTCTTCGCTTTGCCCCTTGCTGTCAAAACGCTCCAGCAACAAGGGCCGCTGCCCGGCAGCGCCCGCTGCCATGCGCACACCGCCACGCGCATTGACGCGCTCGACCGCCCACACCAGGTTGCGGTACACGGCCTCTCCGGCATTGCCGTTGGGGCCACTCAAGCCCTCCACCATGGCCAGCTTGATCGGTGCGCCCAGCACCTCTGGCGCGGGCGAAGCCATGCCCCACAAGGGCAGCGCACATAGCGCTGCAATACACAATTTCAAGACCCGAGGCAAAACAAAATACATGGCAAATTCTTCTTGAATTCGCAGGCACCAGACACAGCTAGGGTGCATGCGGCGCTCATGGTGAGCGGCGCGAAGTGTACTAGGAGTTCCGTTCATGTTTATCACCTCTGCCGCCCATCCCCAACTGCAACGCCAGGCTTACGCCAATGCCGGACGCACCTTGGAGCGCTTCCTCAGTGACGCGCTGACCACCTCGCGCAAACAAGCCGTGGCCTACGAGCAGGACGAAACCTCGTTCACCTTCAGCATGGACATGCCCGGCATCTCCAAGGAACAGTTGTCGGTGCAAATCGAAGGGGCTGTGGTGCGCGTCAGCAGCAAGGAAGGTTCCCCCCGCAGCTACCGCGCTGCCTACGAACTGCCGCAGGACATTGATCCCGCGCTCAGCCAGGCGAAGCTCGAAAACGGTGTGCTCACCCTCAAACTGGCCAAGAAACTGCCAGTGAGCAACAGCACCGAACTGAGCATCGCCTAAACACTTGCCGTGGCGCGCGCTAGCTGGTCCAGCGGCCAGCGCGGCTTGACATCAAATGCGTAGTGCGTGTGCGCCTGCTGCACACCTGCTTGCAGTCGCATGGCGGCGGCCATGGCAATCATGGCCCCGTTGTCGGTACACAGTTCCAGCTCCGGGTAATGCACCCGGATGCCGCGTTGCCCGCAGGCACCGTCGAGCTGGCTGCGCAGCGCCCGATTGGCCCCCACACCACCGGCTACCACCAGGCGCTTCAAGCCACTCTGGCGCAAAGCAGCGAGCGACTTGTGCACCAGCACATCCACAATCGCCGCCTGGGTCGACGCTGCCAGATCGCAGCGCACAGACGCAGGCAGGCACGCAAACGCATCCGTGCCGCCTGAGGCCAGTGCGCCCGCCGTGCTGTGCACGCCCGTGTGTTGAAACACCAGCTTTTGCGCTTGCACCAGCACCGCTGTCTTCAAACCGGCAAACGAAAAATCCAGATCGGCGCTGTGCAGCAGCGGGCGCGGCAAGGCGTATGCGCGTGGGTTGCCCTGCTGCGCCATGCGCGCCAGCGCCGGGCCACCTGGATAGCCCAGCCCCATGAGCTTGGCCGACTTGTCAAAGGCTTCACCGGCCGCGTCGTCAATCGTTTCGCCCAGCATCTGGTACTGCCCCACCCCATCGACGCGCATCAACTGCGTATGCCCCCCGGACACCAGCAGCGCGATAAACGCAAACTCGGGCGGATCGGCACTGAGAAACGGCGACAGCAAATGCCCTTCGAGATGGTGCACGCCCAGCACCGGCTTGCCCAGCGCCGCGCCCAGTGCGCAGGCAAACCCGGCACCTACCAGCAGCGCACCCGCCAGACCGGGGCCACGCGTATAGGCAATCACGTCCACCGCGTCCAGGCTGCGCTGCGCGCGCAAAAGTACGTCGCGGGCCAGGGGCAGCACACGGCGGATATGGTCGCGGCTGGCCAGCTCCGGCACCACACCGCCATACGCCTGGTGCATCTCGATCTGGCTGTGCAGGGCGTGGTCCAGCAACACCGGCACGCCAGCGCCTTGCACTTCCACCAGCGCAACACCGGTTTCGTCGCACGACGACTCAATCCCCAGAACCAGACAATTTGTTCCCATAGAGGCGCGAGTGTAGAGTAAGCGCCATGCCCCAACCACCACTCCCCTTGAACGACGCTGACGTTGCCAGCCTGGAGCGCGCCACCCTGGACGCCGTGGCACCGCAGGAGGTGCAAGCGCTTGACGCGTGGCTGCTGCCGTTTGACAGCTCCACCATCGGACGCGCCAAAAGCGCCGTGCCCCTGCGCCACCACAGCCTTCCCGCTGACGTGGTGCCAGCCATCTGTGGGCACTACGCCGCACGCGGCTTGCCAACCGTCTTTCGGGTCGCAGACCTGGCTGGCCTTGCGCCCTTGCACGCGCAGTTGCGCCAGCACGGGTTTCACACCAAGGAACCCGCAGTGTGTGTTCAGGTAG
>CAIPBW010000014.1 GCA_903863395.1 uncultured beta proteobacterium | reverse complement strand
GCAAGCCCCTGCTGTCGTGCTGGATGGGCGACTCCACTGTGGGTTCGTCGCGCACCATCCTCACCGACGCAGCGATTCCGAGTTTTCGCACGCCCGAAGCCGCCGTGGGCGCGTTTGGCAACCTGGCCGCGTTCTACCAGAACCAATTGCTGCTGCAACAAACGCCACCGCCCATGTCTACCCTGGCACCGCCCGACATTGAAGGCGCGCGTCTAGTGATTGAGAGCGTGTTGGCCGAGCGGCGCAAGGTGCTCACCGAGATGGAGTCCAAGACGCTACTGTCGGCGTTCCATATCCCGGTGACCACCACCATGCTGGCGCGCAGCGCCAACGAGGCCATGATGATTGCCACGCAACTGGGCTTTCCGGTGGCGCTCAAAATCGATTCGCCCGACATCAGCCACAAGTCGGACGTGCAGGGCGTGGCGCTCAACATTCTTACCGCCACCGGCGTGCGCGACACCTACAACGACATGGTAGCTACCGTCAAGCGCCTGAAGCCCGATGCGCGCATCAACGGCGTAACGGTGCAGAACATGGCGCAGGCCAAGCGCGGGCGCGAAATTTATATCGGCATGGTCACCGACGACCCGTTCGGCCCGGTGATCGCGTTTGGCGCAGGCGGCACCATGATCGAACTGATCAACGACCGCGCCATGGAGTTGCCCCCGCTCAACCAGTTTCTGGCGCACCGGCTGATTGAGCGCTCACGCGTGGCAGAAACGCTGGGCGAATGGCGCGGCAATGCAGCGGTGAACCTGGACGCGCTCGAGCAAGTGCTGCTGCGCGTCTCGGAAATGATTTGCGAGCTGCCCCAGTTGCGCGAGATGGACATCAACCCCTTCATCGTGGACGAGCACGGTGCCGTGGCGGTGGATGCGCGCATCGTGATCGACCACGCCACGGTGGCCGCCGGTGGGCGAACCAACAACTACAGCCACCTGGCAATCCTGCCCTACCCTGCGCGCTTTGAGCAGGTCTGGCCGCTGCCCGGTGGGGGCGAATACACGGTGCGCCCAATCCACCCGGACGACGCGCAAATGCTGCAGGACCTGATGCACAACCTCTCGCCCGAGAGCCGCTACTTCCGCTTTGTCTCCAGCATCACCGATTTGCCGCCTTCGATGCTGGCGCGCTTCACGCTGATCGACTACGACCGCGAAATGGCGCTGGTGGCGGTGGTAAAAGACCGCACCGCCGACGCCGAGGGCGCAATCACCGAAACCGAGCGCATCGTTGGAGTTTCGCGCTACATCACCAACCCCGACCAGTCGAGCTGCGAGTTCGCGCTGGTGGTGGCCGACGACTTCAACGGCAAGGGCCTGGGCTCGCGCCTGATGCTCAGCATCATGGACGTGGCGCGCGACAAGGGCCTGTCCGAAATCGACGGGCTGGTGCTGGCCAACAACCCGGGCATGCTCAAGCTCATGCGCAGCCTGGGGTTCAGCATCAAGGCGTTCCCGGAAGACCACGACTTCAAGTTGGTCACCCACGCGCTGTAAACAACGATGAGCACCACCCTGCCCCCTGGCTTGGTCAACCACCAGATTCGCCTGGCATCGCGCCCGGTGGGTCTGCCCCAGGCCAGCAACTGGAGCCACACCAGCGAGCCGGTGGCCGAACCTGCCGAGGGCGGCGTGCTGATCAAGGCACTGGCACTCTCGCTTGACCCCGCCATGCGCGGCTGGATGAACGAGGGCAAGAGCTACATCGCGCCAGTGGGCATTGGCGAGGTGATGCGCGCCGGTGGCGTGGGCCAGGTGCTGGCCTCGCGCAACCCGCACTTTGCCGTGGGCGACTACGTCAGCGCCGGATTGGGTGTGCAGGAATACCTGAGCCTGAGCGCCGACCAGTTTGCCCGTGCCGGGTTGGCCAAGATCGATTTGCGCGTGGGCAGCCTGACGCAGTGGCTCAATGTGCTGGGCATGCCCGGCATGACCGGCTACTTCGGGCTGATGGATGTGGGCCAACCGCAACCCGGCGAGACCGTGGTGGTGTCGGGCGCAGCCGGGGCCGTGGGCCAGACCGTGGGGCAACTGGCCAAGATCAAGGGCTGCCGCGTGGTTGGCATTGCCGGTGGTGCGGCCAAGTGCGCCTGGGTCGTCAATGAACTGGGGTTTGACGCCTGCATCGACTACAAGGCCGGCCCCAGCGCCGTGCGCGACGGCCTCAAGGCGCATTGCCCCAGCGGCGTGGACATTTACTTTGACAACGTCGGCGGCGACATTCTGGACACCGTGCTCGCCCGCATCAACCGCAAAGCACGCATCGTCATCTGCGGCGCCATCAGCCAGTACAACAACACCACGGCTGTACAAGGCCCCAAGAACTACCTGAGCCTGCTGGTCAACCGCGCACGCATGGAAGGCATCGTGGTGTTCGACTACGCCGAGCGCTACCCCATTGCCATCGCCGAGATGGCGGGCTATCTGCGCGATGGCCGCATGAAGAGCAAGGAAGACGTGGTCACCGACCTGCAAGCCTTCCCCGATGCCCTGCTCAAACTCTTCAACGGCGAAAACTTCGGCAAGCTGGTGCTGCAGGTGACTGACAGTTCTTGAGAACCCCATGAGTCATGGATCGCCACGGCCTGACGGCCTCGCGATGACGAAGGGAGCGCGGCCTCGCGATGACGAAGTGTGGGCATGGCCTCGCGATGACGAAGGGAGCGCGTCCATG
>CAIPBW010000013.1 GCA_903863395.1 uncultured beta proteobacterium | reverse complement strand
TCAATCTCTTCGGCCAGGCAGTTCATGGGCAGTTCGCCATACACCTCGGGCGCGGCGCTCACGCGCGAGTGGTGGCGTCCGGTGCTCACGCCCTTGCCGACGCCAGTGGCGCCAACGGTGTTGCTGGCAAACGCCGCCGACTTGGCAAACAGCACACCGCCGATCTGGTCGAGGTGGCCGGTCAGCGTGTTGAGCACATCGACCAACCAGCTTGCCGTGGTGCCGTATGCCTGCGTGCAGGTGCCGATGCGCGCGTACACCGCCGCGCGCGGCGTGGTGGCGAGTTGGCGCGCCAGGGCCCGGATGGTGTCAGCGCCCATGCCGCAGCGCTGCGCTACGGCTTCGGGGCTAAACGGCGCAATCGCCGCTTGCACTTCGGCCACGCCGCTCACGTGCGCGGCCACCGTGCCCAGGCGCACCAGGCCCTCGTCAAACAGGGCGTGCACCATGGCCGCCAGCAGGAACACGTCGGCACCGGGGCGGATGAAGTGGTGCGCGTCGGCCACGGCGGCCGTTTCGGTGCGGCGCGGATCGATCACGATCAGTTGGCCGCCGCGTGCCTGCAAGGCTTTGGCCTTGCCCCGGAAATCCGGGACGGTCCACATGCTGCCGTTGCTCACCAGCGGGTTGGCACCAATGACCAGCAGCAAATCGGTGCGCGCCAGGTCGGGTAGGCCGACCGAGAGCCAGTGGCCAAACATCAGGCCGCTGGCGAGTTGCTTGGGCATCTGGTCGAGCGTGGAGGCCGAAAACACATTCTTCGTTCCCAGCGCGCGTGCCAGCTTGCCAAAGTAGGTGAGTAGCCCGATCTTGTGCGCCGAGGGGTTGCCCACGGCAATGCCGGTGCAATCGCGCCCGTGCGCGGCGCGCAGCGGCAGCAGGCGGCGCTCGATTTCGGCAAAGGCCTCATCCCAGGTGGCGGGCTCAAACTGGCCGTTGCGTTTGATCAGCGGCGTGCGCACGCGGTCGGGGTCTTCGTGCAGGTCCTTGAGCGCCACCGCCTTGGGGCAGATATAGCCGGCGCTAAGCACATCGGCCTGGTGACCGCGAATCGACGTGACCTGGCCGTTGGCGACTTTGATTTCCAGGCCGCAGCAGGCCTCGCACAGCGGACAGATGCGGTGGTGGACGGTTTCGGTCATGGCGTGCCCAGAGTGGTTTCGAGAAATTTCACGGTGGCATAAAACTCGTAGTCGGCATTGACCTTGCGCCGAAAGCCGTGGCCCTCGTTGTCGGCCAGCAGGTACCACACGGGCACGCCGTTCTTGCGCACGGCAGCCACCATCTGCTCGGCCTCGGTGTAGGGCACGCGCGGGTCGTTCTTGCCCTGCACCACAAACAGCGGCTTCTTGATGGCAGCGGCGTTGTTCAGCGGTGCAATCTGCTCGTGAAAGGCGCGCATGGCGGCTTCGCGCTCGTCGCCGTATTCCACCCGGCGCAGGTCGCGCCGGTAGCTCTCGGTGTTGTTCAGGAAGGTGACAAAGTTGCTGATGCCCACCACGTCGATGGCACCACGGATCAGGTCGCTGTAGTCCACCGCCGTGGCCAGGCTCATGTAGCCGCCGTAGCTGCCACCAGCCACCACAATGCGGCTGGCGTCAAGCCGGGGGTGGCTTGCGCTCCAGCGCAGGAAGGCACCACCGTCCTTGACCGAATCCTTGCGCTTGAAGCCGTTGTCCAGGTCCAGAAAAGTCTTGCCGTAGCCGCTGGAGCCGCGCACATTGGGCAGCAGGATGGCAATGCCCAGCTCGCAGAGCAAATAGTTCCAGCGCCCCATGAAGTGCAGCGTTGATTGCCCCTCGGGTCCACCGTGAAAGTCCACCAGCAGCGGGCGTTTGCCCGCAAACTTTTTGGCGTCGGGCAGGTACAGCCAGGCGCTGATGGGCAGGCCGTCAAAGCTCTTGATCTGCACCAGTTCGGGGGTGGAGAAGCTTGCTGGGTCAATGCCAGCGGGGGAAGCTGCCTGGGTCCAGCGCAGTACCTTGCCGCTGGAGGTGTCCAGGCTGAACACGTCGCTGGGGCTTTGTGGTGAATTGAGCGTGTAGGCCAGCTCGGCGCGCGCCTGGCGGTGCCACTCACCGCCGCCAATGGCGCCGCCGGGCAGGTCAGGGCGCGGCAGTTCGGCACCACTGAGCGCGTCAAACAGATGGACTTCGTCGCGCCCGCTGGCGTTGGCCACGGCAAAAAGACGAGTGCCGTCTTCGGACAGGCTGAAACGCTCGATGTCCCAGGGGATGTGGTGCGAGAGCACGCGCATCTTGGCGCTGGCAAGCTCGAACATGGCCAGCGCAAAGAACTCGCCACCCTGGTTGGTGCTGAGAAACAGGCGCTGGCCGTCCTTGCTCCAGGCAATGTCGCCAAACCCGGCGCTGCCGCTTTGGGGCAGGATCTTGCGCCGCTCGCCGCTCCTGGCGTCGATCAGGAAGACATCGGCGTCGCTGGGCGTGCGGTACTGGATGGCGGCGATGGTGGCGTCGTCGTGCGAAAACTCGAAGCTACCCC
>CAIPBW010000012.1 GCA_903863395.1 uncultured beta proteobacterium | reverse complement strand
TTTCGCTGGGCAACTTTGAAACCCAGGCGCTGGCAGCGGCAGAACTGGCGCGTCTGGTCGAGCGTGGCGTACGCAGCGCTCGGGTAGTGCAGGAGACGCCAGCGCCTGCCACGCACCTGCTCAAACTGCCCGCAGTAAGCGCTGCCACCAAAGCGCAACTCGAAGAAATCAAGCCCTTGCTGGCAGGCAAGGCGTTGATCCGCTGCAATTAAATCTCGCAGCGCGCCAGTCCATGCCTGTGCTTGTCATTGCGAGCGAAGCGTGGCAATCCATGCAGGCATGAAGTCATGGATCGCCACGGCCTGACGGCCTCGCGATGACGAGGGGGGGTGGCCTCGCGATGACGCAAGGGAACTGGCCTCGCGATGACGCAAGGGGTGGCTTCGAGACTGGTGACTCAATCGGTGTCGGGCAGGCGCGCAAAGCGCACGGTAAAGCAGGTGCCTGGGGGGGTCTGGCCGGGGCGGCTGTCGTCCACGCTCACGCTGGCGTGGTGCTGGCGCGCGATTTCGAGCACGATCGGCAGCCCCAAGCCCGAGCCGTCGACCTGGGTGCCCAGCACCCGGTAAAACGGTTGGAAGATCAACTCGCGCTCGGCGGCGGGAATGCCCGGCCCCGAGTCTTCCACCTGCACGACCAGCACCTTGCTGAACGGATCGACCAGCACCCGCGCGGTGATCATGCCGGGTTTGTCGGCGTTGGAGGGGGTGTAGTTGATGGCGTTGTCGACCAGGTTGCGCACCATTTCCTTGAGCAGCGTGGCGTTGCCCTTGAGCATGACGCCATCGGCGCCGGGCTGCGCGCCTTCGTAGCCGACGTCGATGTGCTTGTCCATGGCGCGCGGCACGCAGTCGCGGATCACGTCCATGGTCAGTTGCGCCAGGTCGCAGGGCTGGTGGATCAGCACCGCGCCGCTGCTCTCGGCGCGTGCCAGCGCCAGCAACTGGTTGACGGTGTGCGTGGCGCGGATGCTGGAGCGGCCAATCTGGCGCAGCGACTGTTTGAGGTCTTCGGCGTTGGCACCTTCGCGCTGCGCCAGGTCGGCCTGCATGCGCAAGCCCGCAAGCGGCGTCTTGAGCTGGTGGGCGGCGTCGGCCAAAAAGCGCTTTTGGGTGGAGATCGAGTCTTTGAGGCGCAGCAGCAGGTCGTTGACCGACGACACCAGCGGCGCGACTTCCATCGGCACGGCTTCCACGTCCAGCGGGCTCAGGTCGTCGGGGCTGCGCGCGCGGATGCGCTCTTCGAGGTGGTTGAGCGGCTTGATCGCCTGCACCAGCGCCAGCCACACCAGCAGCACCGCCAGCGGCAGGATCACAAACTGGGGCAGCATCACGCCCTTGACAATTTCGGTGGCCAGTACCGAGCGCTTGTCCAGCGTTTCTGCCACCTGCACCAGCGCCGGCTTGCTCTCGGGCAACTCCAGCTTGACCCAGATGTAGGCCACCTTGATGGCTGCGCCGCGAAATTCGTCATCGCGCAGGCGCACTTCGCCGGGGGACAGTTTTTCTTCTTCGCCCGGGCGCGGCAGGTCTTTCTCGCCGCTGAGGTATTCGCCCTTGGGCCCGATCACCTGGTAGTACACCGTGTCGGAGTCGTCGGCCCGCAGCAGTTCGCGCGCGGGCAGGGGCAACACAAACTGGGCCTGCGCCTTGTTGACCGTGATCAGTTGGGCCAGCGCCGTGGCGTTGTATTCCAGCGCCCGGTCAAATGGCTTGCCCGCAATCCCCTGCGCCACCAGCCACGTCAGCACCAGACTGACCGGCCACAGCAACAGCAACGGCGTGAGCATCCAGTCCAGGATCTCCCCGAACAGACTGCGTTGCTCGTGCTGAAAGATCTTCACGCCGCCGGGCCGCCCCAAGGCGCGAGCGCCCCCCTGGGGGGCAGCGCAGTACACGCAGTGACAAGCGTGGGGGCCATGAGCGCCGCCGGGCCGCCCCAAGGCGCGAGCGCCCCCTCAGGGGGCAGCGCAGTACACGCAGTGACAAGCGTGGGGGCCATATTCACGCCGCCGGGATTTTTTCCAGGCAATAGCCCAGGCCGCGAACGGTGGCAATGCGGATCGGGCCTTTTTCGATCTTCTTGCGCAGACGGTGGATATAGACCTCGATGGCGTTGTTGCTCACCTCTTCGCCCCACTCGCACAGGCGCTCGACCAACTGGTCTTTGCTCACCAGGCGGCCCGCGCGCTGCAGCAGCACTTCGAGCAGCCCCAATTCGCGCGCCGACAGTTCCACCATCTTGCCGTCGATTGTGGCCACGCGACCGGCCTGGTCGTAGATCAGCGGGCCGTGCTTGATGGTGCTGGTGGTGGTGCCCATGCCACGGCGCACCAGCGCCCGCACCCGGGCTTCAAGCTCCTGCAGGCTAAAGGGTTTGGCCATGTAGTCGTCTGCGCCGTAGTCCAGCCCTTTGACGCGCTCTTCCACGCTGTCGGCTGCGGTGAGGATCAGCACCGGCAGCGAGGAGCCGCGCCCGCGCAGTTTCTTGAGCACTTCCAGGCCGTGCATCTTGGGCAGGCCCAGGTCGAGGATCAGCAGGTCAAACTCGGTGTTGGTCATCAGCGCCGCGTCGGCTTCGCTGCCGCTGGCAACGTGGTCCACCGCAGCGCCAGCGCCGCGCAGGGCGCGCAGCAGCCCGTCGGCCAAAACCTGGTCATCCTCGGCGATCAAAATGCGCATGCGTGTCTCCTGATGTTGGCGGGTTGGGTAACTCGGGTTTTGACGCCATTCTAGGCGTGCTTCAACCACTTATTGGCCGCAGTAGGCTTCCAGCCCGATGGCGATCACCGTAGCAACTTCGT
>CAIPBW010000011.1 GCA_903863395.1 uncultured beta proteobacterium | reverse complement strand
CTGGCGCTGTCACTTTCATACCTTTCGACGTGAGGTCGTGAACAATTTGCTTCACTATGCTGGCTGTTGGATTTCCATTTACCCTCTTGTTTACCGCCCCCGCATTGGCTTGCCGTCTTTGATAAGCTGCTTGCTCAGCAAACGCCTTGTTCACTTGGTCAACCATAATTGACTGCCGATGCCGCAGAGCACTTATTGCCAGTTGATTTGCGTCCCCAGCGTGGCTGTGACTGTTGCGCTCCTCGGTTAGGCTATTGGCCATTTCCAGCATTATTTCGCCGATCTGTTTAGGCCCATCAACCCATTCATGAATTGGTGCAGGGAGTGGCGCTTTGCGTTTTGGCATCACGCAGCCCCCCGCAACTGCACAACGTTGTCGCCACCCACCGACGTGGTGTTGACGAACTTGGCCCAATCCACCATCAGGTTGCGGCGTTTGTCGAACAGGTCACTTCGTTGATACGCTGCCACTGTGCCGTCGCCAATGGCGTGCGCCAGCGCCATTTCGCGGACTTCTGACGGGTAAGCGGTAGAAGATGCGCACCAGCTTGAAAATGTCGCCCTGAAGCCGTGCGGCACCGCGTCGACCCCCATGTCGCGCATGACCTTGGTCATGGTCATATCGGAAATCGGCGTGTCAGCTTTCTTGCCGGGAAACAACAAGTCAGTTCCAGCTAAACGCGGCAGGGACTCCAACAACTTGATGACCTCGTCACTCAACGGGACCCGGTGCGGCCTACCCGACTTCATGCGGCTGCCGGGGATATTCCAAGTCCTGGTCGCCATGTCGATCTCGGACCATGTCGCCAGCCGTGCCTCACCAGACCTGCATGCGGTCAGCACGACAAACTCGAGACAACGCGGACCAATGCCGGTGATCTCGCGCAGCCTTTCAAGAAACCCAAACACATCGGCAGCGGGCAATGAGCGATGCCCAACAATAGGCGATACGTCTGACGGCTTCGCCAGTAGCTTGTCTAGATTGCCTTTCCAACGCGCCGGGTTGTCGCCGGTGCGGTACTTGCGCACGGCGGCCCAGTCCAGCACAAGCTCGATGCGGTTGCGCACCCGGTTGATGGTCTCGTTCTTGGTGGCCCAGTGCGGCTCGATGATCGCCGTGACGTGGCCGATGTTGATATTGCGAACGAGCAACTCGCCAATGGACGGGTATGCGTAGGTCGCCAGTGTGTTGCGCCACTGGTCGCCGTGTTTGGCATTTCGCCAGCCGGGTGCCTTGGCCTTGATGTACGCCTCTGCACAGCTGCGAAACGTCCAGCGCATGGCCTTTTCCTCGATCTGCTGCTGGACGATCGACTCGCGTGCAGTTACTCGCGCCGCCACTGGGTCCACACCTGCCACGATCTCTTCGCGGACTTGCTGGGCCTTCTCACGCGCCAGTGCAACGCCAACGCCAGGATAAGCACCCAGACCGATCTCGCGTCGCTTGTCACCGACTTTGACGCGCAACAGCCACGACTTGGTCACTGCACCGGAAACCTGCAACATCAGTCCAGCCACGCCACCAACAGCGTGATAACCGGGCGCAGTTAGACGCTTGATTTCAAGCGGTCCCAACTCTTTAGCGATACGTGGCATTTCCTACCCTCCAAACAACCCCCCATAGGGTTTACGCTTGAATGGTATTGCATGCGACGGGAAAATACAAGGTAAATCGACAATCTCTAATATCCATGCGGCCTAGCAGACTGTGTTGCACTTTGATTGATGCGGCTTAATACGGGATAAAAGACGGCGGAGACGGACGCCTGCTCCGCCAGAAAAGCAATGCCCCCGCAGGTTTCCGCCTGTGGGGGTTTTCCTTTTTTATGGCTGTTGCTACTTGTTGCCCTGCACCATCTTCATGGCGGTGGCGATCAGGGTCGAGACTTCGCTCATGTTGGCGGGGATGATGAGCGTGGTGGCGGCGTCGGATGCGACCTTGCTGTAGGCTTCGACCGCCTTTTCGGCCACCTTGAGTTGCACGGCTTGCTCGCCACCGGGTTGGCGGATGGCGGCGGCAATGCGCTCAATCGCGTGGGCGGTGGCTTCGGCCACGGCGGTAATGGACGCAGCCTCGCCCTGGGCTTTGTTGATCACGGCCTGCTTTTCGCCCTCGGAGCGGGCGATAAATGCTTCGCGCTCGCCGGTGGCGATGTTGATCTGCTCCTGGCGACGCCCCTCAGACGCGGCAATCAAGGCGCGCTTTTCGCGTTCGGCGGTGATCTGCGCCTGCATGGCGTGCAAGATTTCCTTGGGCGGAGTCAAGTCCTTGATTTCGTAGCGCAGCACCTTCACGCCCCAGTTCAGCGCAGCCTCGTCGATGGCGGCCACCACCTGGGCGTTGATGATGTCGCGCTCTTCAAAGGTCTTGTCGAGTTCGAGTTTGCCGATGACCGAGCGCAGTGAGGTCTGGGCCAACTGCGAGATCGCAACGATGTAGTTGGACGAGCCGTAGCTCGCGCGCATGGCATCGGTCACCTGGAAGTACAAAATGCCGTCCACCTGCAACTGCGTGTTGTCGCGCGTAATGCAGACCTGGCTGGCAATGTCGAGCGGAATTTCCTTGAGCAGGTGCTTGTAGGCAACCCGGTCGATAAAGGGCAGCAAGATGTTGAGCCCTGGCGTGAGGGTGCCGTGGTACTTGCCCAGGCGCTCGATCACCCAGGCGTGCTGCTGCGGCACGACCTTGATCGACTGGCTGATAAAGATGACGGCGATGGCAAACAGAACAATTGCGATTTCCATGGATTCCTCCCTAAGATTTTTCTACCAACAAACGATTTCCCACCACTTCGGCGACCCGGTGCGCGCCTGCGCTGGGCAGCACGCCGGGATGGTGAATGGCGGTCCAGCGCGCGCCCCGGTAGTGCACGTCGGCCGTGCCATCGGGGTTCCAGGCGTCAACCTGTACCGTCTCACCAATGTCCAGATTTACATTGGGGTTGGCCTGGGCCGGCAGTTCCTTGGGATGGCGCTGGCGCACCACACGCCAGAGCGCAACCGCGCCACCGCCCACCACCGCCGCCACCACCCATTGCAGCATGGGGCTCACGCCCAGGTGCGCGGCAATGGCCGCTGCGGCCAAACCCAAGGCCAGCATCAGCAGGTAAAACGTGCCGCTAACCAGTTCCAGCGCCACCGCCCCCCCGGCCAGCAGCCACCATATTGTTGTGTCAGCCATGTTGATGCGCCTCCCATGTGTATTGACAACGCCACATTGTGTGCCAAAAGGTGATTTCACTCTAATGCTTGGGGCGTTTAGTACTTACACTTCGCGCCAGTTTTGATTTTTTTTTGCCTTTTGCCGGAGCAGTGTATGAAATTTCGCTTCCCCATCATCATCATTGACGAGGATTTCCGCTCCGAGAACACGTCCGGTCTGGGTATCCGCGCATTGGCGCAAGCGATCGAATCCGAGGGGTTTGAGGTGCTGGGCGTCACCAGCTACGGCGACTTGAGCCAGTTTGCCCAGCAGCAAAGCCGCGCCAGCGCGTTCATTCTGTCGATTGACGACGAAGAATTCACGCCCGGCCCGGACCTGGACCCCGCCGTGCTCAACCTGCGCCATTTCATCGAAGAGGTGCGGCGCAAGAACCTCGACGTGCCAATTTATGTGTACGGCGAGACCAAGACCTCGCGCCACATCCCCAACGACATCCTGCGCGAGTTACATGGCTTCATTCACATGTTTGAGGACACTCCCGAGTTTGTAGCGCGCCACATCATCCGCGAGGCCAAGAGCTACCTCGAAGGCGTGCAGCCGCCGTTCTTCAAGGCACTGCTTGACTATGCCGAGGACGGCTCCTACTCCTGGCACTGCCCCGGCCACTCCGGCGGCGTGGCGTTTCTCAAGAGCCCGGTGGGGCAGATGTTCCACCAGTTTTTTGGCGAAAACATGCTGCGCGCCGACGTCTGCAACGCGGTGGAGGAGTTGGGCCAGTTGCTCGACCACGATGGCGCCATTGGTGCCAGCGAGCGCAACGCCGCGCGCATCTTCAACGCCGACCATTGCTTCTTTGTCACCAACGGCACCAGCACCAGCAACAAGATGGTGTGGCACCACACGGTGGCCCCGGGCGACGTGGTGGTAGTGGACCGCAATTGCCACAAGTCGATCCTGCATTCGATCATCATGACTGGTGCCATTCCGGTGTTTCTCAAGCCCACGCGCAACCACTTTGGCATCATCGGACCGATCCCCAAGGAGGAGTTTGAACCCGCGTCGATTCAGGCCAAGATCAAGGCCAATCCCTTGCTCAAGGGTGTCAACGCCAAGCAGGTCAAGCCGCGCGTGTTGACCATCACGCAGTCCACCTACGACGGCGTGCTCTACAACACCGAGACGGTCAAGTCCATGCTCGACGGCTACGTCGAGAACCTGCACTTTGACGAAGCCTGGCTACCCCACGCTGCGTTCCACCCTTTTTACGGCACCTACCACGCCATGGGCAAGAAGCGCGCGCGCCCCAAGCACGCCATGGTGTATTCCACCCAGTCGATCCACAAACTGCTGGCCGGCATCAGCCAGGCCAGCCACGTTCTGGTGCAGGACTCGCAAACCGTCAAGCTCGACCGGCCGCTGTTCAACGAAGCCTATCTGATGCACACCAGCACCAGCCCGCAATACAGCATCATTGCCAGTTGCGACGTGGCCGCCGCCATGATGGAGCCGCCCGGCGGCACCGCGTTGGTGGAAGAAAGCATTGCCGAGGCGCTGGACTTCCGTCGTGCCATGCGCAAGGTGGACGAGGAATACGGTGCCGACTGGTGGTTCAAGGTGTGGGGGCCGGACAAACTGGCCGAGGAAGGCATTGGCCGCGCCACCGACTGGGTGATCAAGGGCGAAAGCAAGTCGGCCAAGGCCAACTGGCACGGCTTTGGCAAGATGGCAGCGGGCTTTAACATGCTCGACCCGATCAAGGCCACCGTCGTGACACCGGGCATGGACCTCAACGGCAAATTTGCCAAGACCGGCATCCCGGCGAGCATCGTCACCAAGTTTTTGGCCGAGCACGGCGTGGTAGTGGAAAAGACGGGCCTCTACAGCTTTTTCATCATGTTCACCATCGGCATCACCAAGGGCCGCTGGAACAGCATGCTCACGGCCTTGCAGCAGTTCAAGGACGACTACGACAAGAACCAGCCGATGTGGCGCATCCTGCCCGAGTTTTGCCAAAAGTACCCCAAGTACGAGAAGATGGGCCTGGCCGACCTGTGCCAGCACCTGCACCAGTTGTACGCCAAGTACGACATTGCGCGCCTGACCACCGACATGTACCTGAGCGACCTCACACCCGCCATGAAGCCCAGCGACGCCTACGCCCACATTGCCCTGCGCAAGACCGAGCGTGTGCCCATTGACGCGCTCGAAGGGCGCATCACCGTGGGCCTGGTCACGCCTTACCCGCCCGGTATTCCGTTGCTGATTCCGGGCGAGGTATTCAACAAGAAAATTGTGGACTACCTGAAGTTTTCACGCGAATTCAACGCCCAGTGCCCGGGCTTTGAGACCGACATCCACGGTTTGGTGGAAGAACTGGACGACGACGGCAAAAAGCACTACTTTGCCGACTGCGTGCGCAGCTGATGCGCACGCGGGGCAGGGCGGCCTATTCGGCCGCCACGCCCATGGTCTTGCTGTGGCCGCCATCCACGTAGGTGATTTCGGCCGACATGCCGCTGGAGAGATCGCTCAGCAGGAAGGCGGCTACGTTGCCTACCTCTTCAATCGTGACGTTTCGCCGCAGGGGTGCGGCTGCGGCCACCAGGCTCAGCAGTTTGCCAAAGTCCTTGATGCCGCTGGCTGCCAGGGTCTTGATCGGGCCGGCGCTCAGGCCGTTGACGCGGATGCTGCGCCCGTCGGGCATTTTGCCCACCGCTTCGGCCAAGTAGCGCACCGACGCTTCCAGCGACGCCTTGGCCAGGCCCATGGTGTTGTAGTGCGGAATGATGCGCTCGGCGCCAAGGTAAGTCAGGGTCAGGAGCGACGACTTGTCATTGAGGGTGGGCAGGGCTGCCTTGGCCAAGGCAGCAAAGCTGTAGGCGCTGATGTCGTGGGCGATTTTGTAGTTTTCGCGTGTCAGGCCGTCCAGAAAATTGCCGGCAATGGCTTCGCGCGGCGCAAAGCCAATGCTATGCACCAATCCGTCAAACGTGGGCCAGTGGGTGGATAGGTCGGAAAAAAGCTGGGCGATCTGGGCGTCGTTGCCCACGTCGCAGTCAAAAATCAGGCTCGAGTCAAATTCGGCGGCAAAGTCGGTAATCCGGTCCTTGAAACGCTCGCCAACATAGCTGAAAGCCAACTCCGCGCCCTGTGCGTGGCAGGCCTTGGCAATGCCATACGCAATCGAGCGATTGCTCAGCAAGCCGGTAATCAACAGCCTCTTACCATCCAAAAAACCCATGGGTCAAACTCCTCGTCAAAGATGCGGGATTGTCGCACGCCCGGCGCGACTGCGTTGGCCCGCGGCAACAGGCGCGCGGACGCGACATTTCCTTAAGAATCAAGGCACTTAGACGCATTTTTTCGGTTACAATCACGGCTCACGACCAAACGGGCGGGTAACTACCGCCCGTTTTTTTTGGTCGATTGTTTTTGGTGGACTGTTTCAAAGTGGCACTACAGGAAATTGTTGAGCAAACCGTCAGCGGTCTGGGATACGACCTGGTGGAGACTGAGCGCTCCGCCGGAGGGCTGTTGCGCATCACCATCGACCTGCCTTGGGTAGCGGGTGCCGCACACGAGCAGTTTGTCACGGTAGAAGATTGCGAAAAAGTCAACCGCCAGTTGCAGTTTGCGCTGGAAGTCGATGGCGTGGAGTACAAGCGCCTGGAGGTGTCGTCGCCGGGTATTGACCGTCCGCTGCGCCACTTGGCAGATTTTGAGCGGTTTGCCGGGCACATGGTGGATGTCACGCTCAAAGCAGCGCTCGGTGCGGCGGCTGCGGCCGGTGGCCCGGTGAGCGCCAATCGCAAGAAGTTTCGCGGCGTGCTCGAAAAAGTTGGGGCTGCACAGGCCGGGGTAGAGGCGGGATGGCAAATCGTCTGGAGCGATGCGCCGCAGGTCAAGCCCGGGCAACGGGTGAGCAAAAAGCGCCCGCCACCCACAGTGCACGCGTTGGGTTTTCGGTTGGATGAGTTGCGTGAGGCGCGTTTGGCGCCGATTGTCAGCTTCAAGGGGCGTGGTGCGGGTAACGACACCGGGCTGCATTGATATTTTTTGGTTGAAACGAGTGTTCAGGAGAGTCATGGCATGAATCGCGAACTATTGATGCTGGTTGAGGCAATTTCACGTGAAAAGAACGTGGAACGTGATGTGGTGTTGGGCGCCGTGGAAGCTGCCTTGGCGCAAGCCACCAAGAAGCTCTACCCGGGCGAGGTGGATATCCGCGTAGCGCTGGACCGCGACAGCGGCAATTACGAAACTTTCCGCCGTTGGCACGTGGTGCCCAACGAGGCCGGCCTGCAGTTGCCCGACCAGGAAATCCTGCTGTTCGAAGCACAGGAGCAGATTGCCGACATCGAGGTGGACGAGTACATCGAAGAGTCGGTCGAGTCGGTACCGATTGGCCGCATTGGCGCCATGGCAGCCAAGCAGGTGATTTTGCAAAAGATCCGCGATGCCGAGCGCGAAATGCTGCTCAACGACTTCATGTCGCGCGGCGACAATATTTTTGTCGGCACCGTCAAACGCATGGACAAGGGTGACCTGATTGTCGAAAGCGGTCGCGTCGAGGGGCGTTTGCGACGCTCCGAAATGATCCCCAAGGAAAACCTGCGCACCGGCGACCGTGTGCGCGCCATGATCATGGAAGTGGACCTGACGCTGCGTGGCGCACCCATCGTTCTGTCGCGCTCGGCACCCGAGTTCATGACTGAACTGTTCCGCCAGGAAGTGCCCGAAATCGAGCAAGGCCTGCTCGAGATCAAGTCCTGCGCCCGTGACCCCGGTTCGCGCGCCAAGATCGCTGTGCTGTCGCACGACAAGCGCGTTGACCCGATAGGCACCTGCGTCGGTGTGCGCGGCACCCGCGTCAACGGCGTAACCAACGAACTCGCGGGTGAACGCGTCGATATCGTGCTCTGGAGCGAAGACCCGGCCCAGTTTGTGATTGGAGCGCTGGCTCCGGCCAATGTCTCCAGCATTGTGGTAGACGAAGAGCGCCACGCCATGGACGTGGTGGTGGACGAAGAAAACCTGGCCATCGCCATTGGCCGTGGCGGCCAGAACGTGCGTCTGGCGTCCGAGCTGACCGGCTGGAAGATCAACATCATGGACGCGGCCGAATCGGCGCAAAAGCTCGCCACCGAGACCGACTCGGGACGCCGCCTGTTCATGGAAAAACTCGACGTGGACGAGGAAATTGCCGACATCCTGATTGCCGAAGGCTTTACCAGCCTGGAAGAAGTGGCCTACGTGCCGCTGCAGGAAATGTTGGAGATCGAGTCATTCGACGAAGACACTGTCAACGAGCTGCGCACCCGTGCCAAGGACGCGTTGCTGACCATGGAAATTGCCCACGAGGAAAGCGTCGATGAAGTCTCGCAGGATTTGCGCGATCTGGGCGATTTGACCCTGGAGCAGATCGGCAAGCTGGCCGACTCTGGCGTGCACACCCGCGATGAACTCGCCGACCTCGCAGTCGATGAACTCACCGACATTACCGGCCAGTCTGCCGACGAAGCCAAGGCTTTGATCATGAAGGCGCGTGCCCATTGGTTTGCCAACGAAACCGCCTCGCAAGAGTAATGGTTATGTAAATAATATTTCAGTAAAGGCCCACAGCAATCCATAAGGCTTGCTGCGCCGACGCCAAAGGTTACACACAAATGTCCAGTACGACCGTCGCCGAGTTTGCCAGCGAACTCAAAAAATCTACCGACACGCTGTTAGAGCAGCTCAAGTCGGCCGGGGTAGCCAAGTCTGCTGCCTCAGACGTGCTTACCGATGCGGACAAGCACAGCTTGCTCAACTTCCTTCAAAGCAGCCACGGCACCGCCATGGCTGACCGCAAGAAGATCACCCTGGTCAAGAAGCAGACCACCGAGATCAAGCAAGCAGACGCCACCGGCAAAGCGCGCACGATTCAGGTGGAAGTGCGCAAGAAGCGCACCTTTGTGCGTCGCGACGAGGGTCAGGAGCATGTGGCCGAACCAGCGCATCCGGCCGTAGAGGCTACGCCCGCCGTGGTAACTCCGGTACTGGACCATGCCGAATTGGCGCGGCGCGAAGAAGAAGCGCGCCGCCAGGCTGAATTTATCCGTCGCCAAGAGGAAGAACTGGTCAAGCGCAAGCAAGAACGCGAAGCCCAGGAAGCCCGTGCCCGCGAAGCCGCCGAGAAGGCTGCCCCCGCACCCGCAACGCCTGCGCAGCCTGAGGGCGAGCAAGCCGCACCGGTTGCCGCTGCCCCCGCGCCGGCCGAGCCAACCGAGGCTGCCCAAGCCGCGGCCCAGGCTGCTGCCGAGGTTCGCCAGCAGGCCGAGGCTGCTTCCAAGGCGATCGCCGATGACGAGAACGCACGCGCCGTCGATCTGGGCGAGCGCCGCCGCAAGGCGGAGGCCGAGGCCGCCGCCATTCGCTCCATGATGTCCACGCCCAAAAAGGTGCTGGTGGCCAAGCGGCCAGAGCCTGCAGCCGTCGCAACCGACGCCAAAGGCAACATCAAGGGCACGCTGCACAAACCCGCGGCAGGTTCTGCCGTTGCCAAGCCGGCCAAGCCCGCACCCGCCGCAGGGTCCGGTGCCGCTGCGCCAGGCTCAGGCAAGGAAGTCAAATCCGCCAAACTGTCCTCCAGTTGGGCTGGAGACCCGGCCAAGAAGAAAGAACTCAAGACCCGTGGCGATACCGGTGCCGGTAGCGGGCGCGCAACCAACTGGCGCAGCGGCCCGCGTGGCAAGCGCGGCAATGACCGTGGACGCGACGATCACGAAGCGCAGGCAGCACCGGCAGAAGTACGCGTGCTTGAAGTGCACGTGCCTGAAACCATTACCGTGGCCGATCTGGCACACAAAATGGCCGTCAAGGCGTCGGAGGTCATCAAGCAGTTGATGAAGCTCGGCCAGATGGTCACCATCAACCAGCCGCTCGACCAGGACACCGCCATGATCGTGGTCGAAGAACTCGGCCACCGCGCGGTGGTTGCGGCGCTGGACGACCCCGAAGCGTTTACCGACGACGAAGTCTCGCAACAAGAAGCCGAAGCGCTGCCGCGCGCGCCGGTGGTTACCGTCATGGGCCACGTCGATCACGGCAAGACCTCGCTGCTGGACTACATCCGCCGCGCCAAGGTGGCTGCTGGCGAAGCCGGTGGCATTACCCAGCACATTGGCGCCTACCACGTGGAAACACCACGCGGCATGGTCTCCTTCCTTGACACCCCCGGCCACGAGGCGTTTACCGCCATGCGTGCGCGCGGTGCCAAGGCCACCGACATCGTGATTTTGGTGGTGGCTGCCGACGACGGCGTGATGCCCCAGACCCGGGAAGCCATCAAGCACGCCAAGGCGGCAGGCGTTCCCATCGTCGTGGCGATCAACAAGATCGACAAGCCCGATGCCAACCCCGAGCGCGTCAAGAACGAACTCGTGGTCGAAGAAGTCGTTCCCGAAGAATTTGGCGGCGAGTCTCCCTTCGTCAGCGTCTCGGCCAAGACCGGGCAGGGCATTGATGCGCTGCTCGAGCAGGTGCTGTTGCAAGCCGAAGTGCTTGAGCTCAAGGCGCCGGTCGATGCCATGGCCAAGGGCCTGGTGATCGAAGCGCAATTGGACAAGGGCCGTGGCCCGGTAGCCACGGTGCTGATCCAGTCCGGTACGCTCAAAACCGGCGACGTGGTGCTGGCAGGTCAAACCTATGGCCGCGTGCGCGCCATGCTCGACGAGAACGGCAAGACGATCAAGTCAGCCGGTCCGTCGATCCCGGTGGAAATCCAGGGTCTGACCGAAGTGCCGCAAGCGGGCGACGAATTCATGGTGATGGCCGATGAGCGCCGCGCGCGCGAAATCGCCACTTACCGCGCCGGCAAGTTCCGCCACACCAAGCTGGCCAAGCAGCAGGCAGCCAAGCTGGAAAACATGTTTACCGACATGTCGGCGGGCGAAGTCAAGATGGTCCCGATCATCGTCAAGGCCGATGTGCAGGGTTCGCAGGAAGCGCTGTCGCAGTCGCTGCTAAAGCTCTCCACCGACGAAGTCAAGGTGCAACTGGTGTACGCCGCCGTGGGTGGCATCAGCGAGTCCGACGTGAACCTGGCGATTGCCTCCAAGGCGGTCATCATCGGCTTCAATACCCGCGCCGACGCCGGCGCGCGCAAGCTGGCTGAGCACAACGGTGTAGACATCCGCTACTACAGCATCATCTACGACGCCGTGGACGAGCTCAAGGTTGCCATGTCGGGCATGTTGACGCCTGACAAGAAGGAAGAAATTCTGGGCACCGCCGAAATCCGCCAGGTGTTCAAGGTTTCCAAGATCGGTTCGATTGCCGGCTGTATGGTTACCGACGGCTTGGTCAAGCGCACTGCACGCTTGCGCCTGTTGCGCAACAACGTGGTGGTGTACACGGGCGAGCTTGATTCGCTCAAGCGCTTCAAGGACGACGCCAAGGAAGTCAAGGAAGGTTTCGAGTGCGGCCTGAACATCAAAAACTACAACGACATCCAGGAAGGCGATGTGCTGGAGTTCTTCGAGATTCGCGAAGTGGCACGTACGCTGTAACTCGCCTGCAAGCACGTGCGCAAGAAGTCTTCCACCCCCAACCGCGGCTTTCGCGTGGCCGATCAGATCCAGCGTGATCTGACCGAGCTGATCGCGCGCGAGCTCAAGGACCCGCGGGTGGGCATGGTTACCATACAGGCGGTGGAAGTCACCCCCGACTATGCCCATGCCAAGGTGTACTTCAGCCTGCTGGTGGGCGACCCGGTGGAGTCGGCTGAAGGCTTGAACCAGGCGGCGGGTTTTTTGCGCGCCGGGCTGTTCAAACGCTTGCACATCCACACCGTGCCCACGCTGCATTTTTTATTTGACCGCACCACCGAGCGTGCTGCCGACATGAACGCCTTGATTGCCAAGGCCGTTTCCTCGCGCGCCAAGGACGACTGAGCATGACTACGGCCGGCTCGCCCCAGGGTGCGAAGGCCCCCTTGGGGGGGCAAGACGTACACGCCGCAACGCAACGCACTCACGAGCCGCGCGCGCGGGTGCAGCGCCGCCCGGTGCATGGGGTGTTGCTGCTGGACAAGCCGCTGGGCTGGTCGAGCAACCAGGCATTGCAAAAAGCCAAGTGGCTGCTGCGCGCTGAGAAGGCAGGGCACACCGGCACGCTCGATCCGTTGGCAACGGGCGTGTTGCCGTTGTGCTTTGGTGCAGCCACCAAGTTCAGCCAGAGTCACCTGGATGCCGACAAGACCTACGAGACCACGCTGTACCTGGGCCGCAAGACCAGCACCGGGGACGCCGAAGGTGAAGTGATCAGCGAGCGCGCGGTTCACGTGACGCCTGCGCAGTTGGACGGCGCAGTGCAAGCCCTGACCGGGCCGATTGCGCAAACACCGCCGATGTACAGCGCCTTGAAGAAGGATGGCAAGGCCTTGTACGAGTACGCGCGTGCCGGCCAGGTAGTGGAGCGCGCCGCACGCGCCGTGACGATTTATGCCTTGACGGTGCTGGAGTCCAAACTGGACCAGGTGCCGCCCGAGATCCGTTTGCGGGTGAAGTGCAGCAAGGGAACCTATATCCG
>CAIPBW010000010.1 GCA_903863395.1 uncultured beta proteobacterium | reverse complement strand
ATAAGGCTGATATGTATCATTGAATAAGCAATGACAGATATAAATTAGGGGCCACTCCCTATTGGCCCGTTGATGCCGGGCAAGCTTCTTTACCGCAAGCTGCGTTTGCTGACCCTTTGCTTGAAGTCGCGACCACGCGGCTGTCTGCGCTCGCGCTGCACTGCCGGCCTAGGATTTTCTCCGTACCGGACTTTCAACTTTGACGGTCAGCGTCCCCGTCGAAATCAGGGAGTGCTCGACTGGCACTATTTCAGATAATCAGCCACCCTGGCAATGCCCGCGATTGCACAAACTTCATCTTTATCGCCACCGGGCGCGCCCGAAACACCCACGGCGCCGATGGTAATACCCCCCGCCTTAATCGGGACCCCACCACCGACTGCCACCACGTCCGGAATCTGGAGCAAATAGGCATTGGCAGGCACGTCCGTCACGGCCTTGAACTCTAGCGAAGTCTGATTTCGAGTTCGAGCCGTATAGGCTTTCTTGCGAGCAAATTCCATGGTGTGTGGATTGGTGCCGTCGCCTCGCAGGGACGCGCGAACGATGCCGGCATTGTCAACCACCACCACAGTCACAGCGAATCCGGCCTTTGTACAGTCTGCTATCGCGCCATCGATGATCATCTGTGCCATTTTCATCGAGACGTTCTTTTCTGTTAGCGGAGTCTGGGCAAGCGAAGACCCGACACCGAAGGCGGCGACGGCAATGGATGCCAACAATTGAACTTCAAGTTTCATGTGATGCTCCTATTCATTGGAATGAACGCGACACGCGCAAAGTCACGCATCTCCGACGATTGGGCACCTGTTGATTCAAGAGGGGTTACGCGCCCGAAATTGGATGACATTGGAGTAGGGTCAATTTTCGGAATATTGACCTTGTTCCCGAAAGACCTACGCCATAGCTAATGGGCAAGAATCAGTCAGGGGCGTAATTGCCCTCGCCGCGCGGGTTCGCCCAAGTTTCCTGAACTCAGGCTGGTTGGAGGCCTGCTGCTCATCGTTCTGGCATGCGCCGTGTGGTGGTTACAGGCGTACCCCTGAAGAGTTACACCGCTAACCTTGCCCCGTCATCGCGAAGGCCGAAGGCCTGTGGCGATCGATGCAGGAATACCAACCGACATGGACTGCCACGGCCTGCGGCCTCGCAGTGACGAATCTAGCTTGATGATGTTTGGTGTCGTAACGCGCGCTTCGGTTATCTTCCAAGCATGACTTCGCATCGCTTTTCGAACATTGTTCCGCTGCTGGCGGTTTTGGGCTCCGTTACCGCGCTGGGGATTGGCACCTCGTTTGCCAAGCAGCTTTTCCCGCAGGTGGGGTCGCTGGGTACCACGGCTTTGCGCGTGGGGCTGTCGGCCTTGCTGCTCAATCTGCTGTGGCGGCCGTGGCGCTGGCGGTTGACGCGCGCCGAGGCGGTGGCCATATTGCGCTATGGCGTGGCGCTGGGGTTGATGAATCTGTTGTTCTACATGTCGCTGCGCACCATCCCGTTTGGATTGGCGGTGGCGATTGAATTTGCCGGACCACTGTCGGTGGCCATGATGTTTTCGCGCCAGCGCATCGACTTTGTATGGCTGGCACTGGCGATAGCGGGGCTGGGCTTGCTGCTTCCGCTGGGCCATGACGTTGCCCATCTGGATCTGGAAGGCGTGTTCTATGCGCTGGCCGCTGCAGTGTTCTGGGGTGCCTACATCGTGTTTGGCAAGCGCGTGGGCCACATGCACGCCGGTCAGTCCGTGGCCCTGGGGCTGGGCGTTGCCGCTCTCACGGTGGTGCCGTTTGGCGTGTGGCAGGCCGGGAGCACCTTGCTGGAGCCGCACATCTTGATCTACGGGCTGGGCGTGGCGGCGGTCTCCAGCGCGGTGCCGATTTCACTGGAGATGATGGCCCTGAAGCGCCTGCCCAAGGAGACCTTCGGTATCCTGACCAGCATGGAGCCTGCCGTGGCCGCACTGCTGGGCTTGCTGGTACTGGACGAACACCTCAGCGGCCTGCAATGGCTGGCCATCTTCTGCACCATGCTGGCAGCCATTGGCAGTTCGGTCACCGCCCGCCGCGAACCCAGCCCCGGCGCTCCAGCCGCCGTGGTGATGTAGCACTGCGCCGCAGGCAAAAAAAAGCCCGCAACTTGCGGGCTTTTTTTGAGGCAGCGTAGCTGCAAGTGATCAGGGCTTAGCGGCGGCTTTCTTGGCCTTCTTGGACTTTTTGCTCTTCTTGGCGGGTGCCTTCTTTTCTTCCTTGGCGGCAGGAGCCGGGGCTGCTGCGGGCGCGGGTGCCGGGGCGGCGGTTACGGCCGGAGCGGCGGGCGCTGCGGGAGCCACTGCTGCCTTGGCCGGGGCGGCGGGCGCTGCAGGTGCTGCGGCTTGGGCAAATGCACCGGCAGCAAACAGACCGGCAATCAGGGTGGCGAGGATTTTGTTCATGGAGAGAGGCCTTTCAAAGCGGGTAAATCGAATCCGATGGTACTGGAGACCCCACCACAACGAGGCGGGTGGGCTTTCAGTTGACGGTTTGGCTAAAAAAATGTGTGTTTTTTCACAGCGCTGTATGCATACCCCTTGCCGAGCTAGCGGCCACGCAGAAATAGCCCATCCAACTCGGCCATGCTGAGCTGGCGCCATGTGGGGCGGCCGTGGTTGCACTGGTCGCTGCGTTCGGTCACTTCCATCTGGCGCAGGAGGGCGTTCATCTCGGGCACGGTCAGTTGCCTGTTGGCACGCACCGCGCCGTGGCAGGCCATGGTGGCAAGCAATTCATCGCGCGCGCGCTGGACCACGCTGCTGGCATCGTGCTGGGCCAGTTCTGCCAGCACGCTGCGCGCCAACTCCACCGCGTCGCCCCTGGCCAGCGTCGAGGGCACGGCGCGCACGGCCAGCGTTTTGGGCGAAAAAGGGCTGATTTCCAGCCCAAGCGCCTGCAAGGTGTCGGCGTGCGCCTGTGCCATGGCGACTTCGGTCGGCGTGGCGGCAAACGGGCAGGGCACCAGCAGGGGCTGGCTTGGCAGGCGCGCGGCGCTGGCCGGGTCGCTACTCCACTGGGTCTTGAGTTGCTCGTACAGGATGCGCTCGTGCGCTGCGTGCATGTCCACAATCACCAGACCCTGGGCGTTTTCGGCCAGGATGTAGATGCCCTGAATTTGCGCCAGGGCGCGCCCCAGGGGCCAATGCTCGGGGGCAGGGGACTCGGGTGCTGAAAGGTCTGCCGCTGCCTTGCCCCACAACTGGCCGATGTCGCTGACGCGGTGACCGTCCAGCGGCTCAAAATGCATCGCAGGCTGCGCCCGGTACAGCGGTGTGGCGGCCGTTGGGGCTGCGTCGGTGCCGATGGCGGGCGCGCTTGCCTGTCCGGCGGCCGCGGAGCGTGGCGCGGCCAGTGCGTTGTGTGCTGCCTGGCGCACCGCATGGTGCACTTCGCGGCTGTCGCGAAAACGCACCTCGATCTTGGTGGGGTGCACGTTTACGTCGACCCGGGCCGGGTCGATTTCCAGAAACAGCGCGTACACCGGCTGACGTTGGCCGTGGAGCACGTCCTCGTAGGCGTTGCGGGCAGCGTGGGTGAGCACCTTGTCGCGCACAAAGCGGCCGTTGACGTAGCAAAACTGCTGGTCGGCGCGCGCACGCGCCGCATCGGGCAGGCCCACGCGGCCCCACACGCGCAGGGCGTTGGGTGCCGTTGGGCGCTCGCCGGGGGCCGGGCCGGGTCTCCAGTCCACGCTGATGGATTGGGCGATGAAGTCGGCACCCAGTACGTCCGAGAGGCGCTGGTCGAGCGCAGCGGCGGGGGAGGCCTGGGGTGTGCAGCGGCGCCATTGCTCCACCAGTTTGCCCTCATGCCAGAGCGAAAAGCCAACGTCGGGGCGGGCCAGCGCGTGGCGGCGTACCGACTCGATGCAATGGGCCAGTTCGGTGGCGTCGGTCTTGAGGAATTTGCGCCGCGCCGGGGTGCTGTAAAACAGCTCCTTGACTTCGACCGTGGTGCCGTGCGCGCGCGCCACGGGTTTGAGCTCACCCGTTCTGCCATCGAGCATGTAGGCGTTGGGGTGTTCTGCCACCCTGGAGTAGATGGCGCAGTCGGCAATCGAGTTGATCGCCGCCAGGGCCTCGCCGCGAAAGCCCATGGTGGAGACGGACTCCAGGTCTTGCAGGCTGCTGATCTTGCTGGTGGCGTGGCGCTTGAAGGCGTAGGGCAGATCTTCGGCGCCGATGCCCGAGCCGTTGTCTTCCACCGCAATCAGGCGCACGCCGCCAGCGAGCAGGCGTACGCTGATCTCGGTGGCACCGGCGTCCAGCGCGTTGTCCACCAGTTCGCGCACCACCGAGGCCGGGCGTTCGACCACTTCACCGGCGGCGATCTGGCTGATCAGCTCACTGGGAAGTTCGTGGATGGCGCGGCGGCGCGGCGCGGTGGCTAGTGGGTTCACCGGGGGATTTTAGGGCTCTGCCGCCGTCGTATTCACAGGCACCAGGTCGGCCTCCAGCTCCGCCGGGTTGTGCGCCAGTGCGCGGGTGCCGGTAAGGATCATGCGGACCATCACGATCATCTGCTCGCTGAGTTCGGGCAGCTTTTCGGGCGGCAGGTTCATGGCGCTGGCTCCCATGGCAAATACCAGGCGCGTGATCGCCTTGGCGGTGAGCGCAGGCTCGTACAAGCCGCTTTTGTTGGCCGCGGCCAGGCGAATCAGGTCGAGCTTGAGTTCTTCTTCGAAGAAGTTGAGCTGGCGGTCCACCGCCTCCTTGAAGGCATCTGAGCCGACCGTGCCTTCGCGCAGCAGGATGTGCAGCAACTGGTCGTCGCTGCCGAGCTGGCGCATGAATGCCTCGACCGAGCCGCGCACCACGCTGCGGTTGGTACGGGCGCGCTGGCGCGCCTCGCCAATGATCTCGCGTAGCGAACTGCCGGCGCGGTCAATCAGCGCTACCGCAAGTTCGTCCATGTCGCGGAACTGGCGGTAAAAGCTGTTGGGCGCAATACCGGCTTCGCGCGCCACCTCACGCAAGCTCAGCGAAGAAACGCTGCGTTGCGGCCCGAGCAGCTTGAGCGCGGCGGCAATCACGTTGTCGCGCGATATCACAGGCTTGCGCCCTGGGGAGGCACTGGCGGGCTGGGAAGAATCGGTAGGCATGGCGCTTTGCAGAAATATTTCGGAATGTGAGGAGAGTGAATCAATTAATATACAAGCGTATAGACAATTGTCTCAATATCTGTATACTCCGTCAAAAATTTTTGGAACGCGCATGAAACGAGTCGATGATTTCCGCTTGAAATTTGGCCGCCGCGAACTGGTTCCCCTGATTATCGGGGGAATGGGGGTGGACATT
>CAIPBW010000009.1 GCA_903863395.1 uncultured beta proteobacterium | reverse complement strand
GCATGGCAATGCCGCCGAAAAAGCCACCAGCGAAGCGATTGCCGCGCAATTGGCGGACGCCTGGGTCTGGCCGAGCATGGCGCTCGATGCCCTGACCGACACCATGGCCCATTGCGCTGGTGTGGTCGGAGTCGATAGCGGCTTGAGCCATATTGCCGTGGCGCTGGGTTTGCCGCACGTGCAGATCTACAACTTTGACACCGCCTGGCGCACCGGTCCGCCGCAGGGCGTGGCGCAATCGCTCTACCAGGTGAGCGTGACAGGCGCACCCTGCCCAAGCCTGCAAGCGGTCTGGGCGGCTTGGGAAAGCCTGGATACGCCGGTGCTGTGTCGATGATGCGCGCGCTTTACTCGCTGTTGATGTGGCTGGCGCAGCCGCTGCTGCGGCGCAAGTTGGCGCGCCGTGCGGCTGCCGAGCCGGGCTATGCCTACGCCGTGGAGGAGCGTTTTGGCTACTACGCCAACACGCTGGGTAGGAATCCGGCTGAGGCTGGCGCAGCGCAGGGGCCCGTGGTCTGGGTGCATGCCGTGTCGCTGGGTGAGACCCGCGCCGCAGCGGTGCTGGTGGCGCAACTGCGATTGGCGCTGCCGGGCATGCGCTTGTTGCTCACCAACGGCACGGCCACCGGGCGCGAGCAGGGCCGTGCGTTGCTGCACGCAGGCGACGTGCAGGTCTGGCAGCCCTGGGACACGGTTGGCGCGGTGCAGCGCTTTCTGGCGCACTTTCGCCCGCAGGTGGGCTTGCTCATGGAAACCGAAATCTGGCCCAACCTGGTGGCTATGTGCGCGCAGCAACAGGTGCCGCTGTGTCTGGTCAACGCCCGGCTGAGTGAGAAGTCGCTGCGCCAGGCGCAGCGTCTGGCCTGGCTGGCGCGCCCGGCGTACCGCAGCTTGCGCTCGGTCTGGGCCCAGACTGAAGACGATGCGCGCCGACTCGCCGCTCTGGGCGCGCCGGTGCAGGGCGTGCTGGGCAACCTGAAGTTTGACGCTGCCCCCGACGCGGCCCTGTTGGCCTTGGGGCGGCAATGGCGTGCGGCGCTAGCGCGGCCGGTGGCCATGCTGGCCGTTTCGCGCGAGGGCGAAGAACGGCTGTTGCTCGACGCACTCAAGCTTGCCAATGCGCAAAGACTTGCAAAGGTAGTCGCCATTGCTATCGAAAGTGGAGCGCCCACCAGCCCGCAGTGGCTGATCGTTCCGCGCCACCCGCAGCGCTTTGACGAGGTGGCGCAGTTGTGTGCCGACTACGGGCTGCGCGTGTCACGGCGCAGCCAGTGGAGCAGTGGCCCGTTGGACGCCGACATCTGGCTGGGCGACAGCATGCAGGAGATGGCGCTGTACTACGGTCTGGCCGACGTGGCCTTGCTGGGTGGCAGCTTTGCACCGCTGGGCGGGCAAAACCTGATTGAAGCGGCAGCCTGCGGCTGCCCGGTGATCCTGGGGCCGTCCACCTTCAACTTTAGCCAGGCGGCGGATGCGGCACTGGCGCAGGGTGCGGCCTTTGCCGAGCCCGATATGGCGCAGGCGCTGAAGCAGGTTGAAGCCTTGCTGGATCAGCCCGCGCTGCTGCAGCAGGCGCGCAGCGCGGCAGAAAGACTGTCCCAGGCGCACCGAGGTGCTGCGCAGCGAACCGCTGCGGCGGTATGCGCGGTGTTAGCGCGCTAGCTGGGCGTTGATGGGCTGAAGGTCGTCGGCCTTGAGAGTGCCGCTGGCCTGGCGCAGCTTGAGACCACCCACCAGAACGTCGTAACGCGCCTTGGCCAGTTTGGCCTTGGTGTCAAACAACTGGCTTTGTGAGTTGAGCACGTCGATGTTGATGCGCACACCCACCTGGTAGCCCAGCTTGTTGGCGTCGAGCGCGCTTTGGCTGGACGCCTCGGCCGCTTCCAGTGCCTTGACCTGGGCCTGGCCGGACTGCACGCCATAGAAGGCGGTGCGGGTGCCCTGGGCAATGTTGCGCTTGGTGGCTTCCAGATCGGCGCGTGCCTTGTCTTCCAGGGACAGCGTTTCCCTGACCCGGTTTTGTACCGAGAAGCCGGCGAACAGCGGCAAGCTGAAACTCAGGCCGATGGACGCCTGGTTGGCGCGGCTGTCCACGCCAGCCGAAGTGGAGGTGCCGTTGCTGTAGTTGACAGCGGTATAGCTGCCGGTCAGGTCAAGCGTGGGCTTGTGGCCGGCCTGGGCCTTGCTGGTTTCGAGTTTGGCAACGTCGAGGGCAACGACCAACTGTTTGATGCCAGGGTGGTTGTCCTCGGACTGCTGCACCCAGGTGTCCACGTTGCCGGGCTGCACCTCGGCCAGTACCACCGGTGAGAGCAGCGGCTTGGGCGCTGCGTTTTGTCGGCCAACCAACTGGTTGAGCGCAAGCGATTTGACGCGCAAGTCGTTTTCGGCCCCAAGTTCCTGCGCGACCACCAGGTCAAAACGCGCCTGTGCTTCGCGACTGTCGGTGATGGTGGAGGTGCCAACCTCAAAGTTGCGCTTGGCCGAGGCCAGTTGCTCGGCTACGGCGGTCTTCTGGCTCTTCACAAAGGTCAGGCTGTCGCTGGCGCCCAGCACGTCGAAATAGGCTTGGGCGACGCGCACGATCAGGTCCTGCTCGGCGCTGGCAAGCTGGGCCTGCGCCAGATCAACCTGTTTTTTGCCCTGCTCGTAACTGGCCCAGTTGGCCGGGCGGTACAGCGGCTGGTTCACGCCAACCGTAGCGGTTTGCGAGTCGTAGGTGTAGCTCTTGGCCGCCACTGCGGGCGATAGCGTGTCCTGGTTGATCTGGCTGGCGTTGGCAGTCAAACCCACGGTGGGCAACAGCAGCGCCTGGGCCTGGTCGGCCTTGGCCATGGTGGCGTCAAACTGCAACCGGGCCGACTGGTAGCTTGCGTCGTAGCCCAGTGCTGCCGTGTACAGGTCCACCAGACTTTGGCCATGGGCTGCAAAGCTTGCTCCCATGGCCAGCACCAGGGGGATCAGACGCGTTGTGAGAATCGGGTGTTGGCGTGACATGGTGGTCTTTCTCGGGCTCGTGGTGGGAGTGTGTCGGCAGCGCAGCAACCGGGTGCGACGGGGTCAGTACCGGGGAACCGAGGGGTCGAGCTCGGCGGACCAGGCATTGATGCCGCCCGCGATGTTGGCTACGTTGGAAAAACCCCGGCTTTGCAGAAATTGCGCCACCTGCATGCTGCGCCCACCGTGGTGGCACAGGCAGGCGATGGGTTGTTCGGGATCAAGCTCGTTCAGGCGGGGCGGGATCACGCCCATGGGGATGGTGCGCAGCTCAAAACCGTCGGCGCGCACACTGGCGACTTGCAGCTCGGCGGGCTCGCGTACGTCGAGCACCAGCGGCTGGCCGTGGGGACGCATGGATTGCAGCCACTGGGCCAATTCGCCGGGACGTACTTGAACCACCATGCTTGAACCTGGCCCTATCAGAACTTGAAGGCCGGCAGTTCGGCAAAATTTTGCAGGCGCGGCGCGAGCGTGTCCCAACCCGAGACGGTGCGGAACTCGGTGCCACTGATGCGCGTGATGGTGGTGGCGCGCATGACCGGTTCATCGCCCACAATCGCCGCCAGACGGCCACCGACCTTGAGCAGGTCGAGCAGTTGGTGCGGCACTTCGGCGACCGAACCGCTGAGCACAATGGCGTCGTAGCTGCCTTCGGCGGCTACGGCCTTGGAGCCATCGGCGTGGCGCACCTCGGCGTTGCGGATACCGGCCTTGTTCAGGTTGTTGCGCGCCAGGGTGGCCAGCTCAGGGTACAGCTCCAGTGTCACCACGTTCTTGGCACCATGCGCCAGCAGGGCGGCCATATAGCCCGAGCCGGTACCGATTTCGAGCACGCTCTCGTTCTTCTTGACCGCCAGGTCTTGCAGCAAGCGCGCCTCAATGCGCGGTGCCAGCATGCACTGGCCGCAGGGCAGCGCAATTTCCATGTCGGCGTAGGCCAGGCTCTTGTGGGCCAGGGGCGCAAAATCTTCGCGCTTGACCACCGCCAGCAGTTCGAGCACCGAGGTGTCGTACACATTCCAGGGGCGAATTTGCTGTTCGATCATGTGCATGCGGGCCAGGTCAAAATTCATATTTGATACTCCATCGGGGATGTTGGTCAGTAGGGGCGAATTCTACCCGGCGGGCGACTGTTTGCCGCGCCAGAGCTTGCTGGCCCAGCGGGCGAGGTCGTCCATGTAGCAATAGACCACCGGAACCACCACCAGCGTCAGCAGTGACGAGGTAATCACGCCGCCAATCACGGCCTGGCCCATGGGGGCCCGGATCTCGGAGCCTTCGGTCAGGGCAAACGCCAGCGGGACCATGCCAAAGATCATGGCCAGGGTGGTCATCAGGATCGGGCGCAGCCGCACCTTGGCCGCCATCAGCAGGGCATCGTTGCGCGCCATGCCGTCCTGGCGGGCGCGGATGGCAAAGTCCACCAGCAAGATGGCGTTCTTGGTGACCAACCCCATCAGCATGACGACGCCGATCACTGAGAACATCGACAGGGTCGAATTGAACATCATCAGCGCCAACACCACCCCGATCAGGGTCAGGGGCAGGGCAGTCATCAGCGCCAGCGGCTGCAAAAAGCTCTTGAACTGGCTGGCCAGAATCATGTAGATGAAGATCACGGCCATGATCAGCGCCGAAATGGCGTAGCCAAAGGCCTCGGCCATGTCCTTGGTCGAACCGCTGAACTTGTAGCCATAGCCCGGGGGCAGGGCGATCGAGTCCATCACCTTCTTGATGTCGTCCGAGACTTCGCCCGCCGAGCGCCCCGAGACGTTGGCGCTGATGGCAACCTCGCGCGTGAGGTCGCGCCGGTTGATCTGATTGGGGCCGGTGGACTCCACCACGTGCGCCACCTGGTTGAGGCGCACGATGCGCGGGCTTCCGTCGGCGTTGGCACCCAGCGCAAAGGGCAGCATGTTCATGTCGGTGGGGTTGTCGCGAGACTGGGGTGCCAGACGCACATTGACGTCATAGGTCTGGTCATCCGGCGCGCGCCAGTTGGTCACCGTTTGCCCGGCTACCAGCGTGCGCAGGGAACTGCCAATCTGGGCCACGCCCAAGCCCAGGTCCGAGGCAATGTCGCGGCGCACCTGCACGTCCAGGGTTGGCTTGTTGGCCTTGATGCTGGAGTCCAGATCGACCAGGCCGGGGATGTTGCGGATGCGGTCGGTAGCCAGCCGGGTGAGGCGCTCCAACTCGCCGGTGTCGGCACCCTGGATCGAGAACAAAATCTGCTTTTGCCCGCCCACCATATCGAGCAGGCCCACATGGGTGACGGTAATGCCGGGCACGGCCTTGAGCCGCTGGCGCAGCACGGTGGCCATTTCTTCAATGCCCAAAGTGCGTTGCTTGCGATCGACCAGCCGGATGTAGATGCTGGAGTACATCTTGCCCACCGCCGCGCCGGTATTGATGGTGGCCAGCGTGTAGCGCACCTCGGGGAAGGAGCGAATGATGTCGTCCACCTGGCGCGTGCGCGCCTCGGTGACCTCAATCGACGAGCCCACCGGCGTGTAGAAGTTGAGCGTGGTTTCCGAGAAGTCCGACTTGGGTACGAACTCGGTGCCCAGCAGCGGCACCATCAAGATGCTGGTCACAAAGATGAGCAGCGCCAGCCCCACGGTGGCGAGCTTGTGCTGCAGCGCCCAGGCCAGGATCGCCTGGTAAAACTCGATCAACCAGTCAGTGGCGTGGTCAAACCAGCCGGTAACGCGGCCAATGGTCTTGTCGTACAGCGTGACCGGCGCGTGGCGATGGCCGTGCGCTTCGATGCTCGGGTCGTGCCAGATGCTTGAGAGCATCGGGTCGAGCGTGAAGCTCACAAACATCGAAATCGTCACGGCGGCGACGATGGTCAGGCCAAACTCGTGGAAGAACTTGCCGATGATGCCGCCCATGAAGCCAATCGGCATGAACACCGCCACGATCGAGAACGTGGTGGCCAGCACCGCCAGTCCGATTTCCTGGGTGCCGGCCATGGATGCGTCAAAGGCGTTTTGCCCCAACTGGACATGGCGAACAATGTTTTCGCGCACCACGATGGCGTCGTCAATCAGCAAGCCCACGCACAGGCTCAGCGCCATCAGCGTGATCATGTTGATGGTAAAGCCCAGCATGTTCATGAACAGGAAAGTGCCAATCAGCGCAATCGGCAAGGTCAATCCGGTGATCACGGTTGAGCGCCAGGAGTTGAGAAACAGGAACACGATCAGCACCGTGAGCGCCGCGCCTTCGAGCAGCGTTTCGCGCACGTTGTCCACCGAGACCCGGATCTGGCGCGAGCCATCGGTGATCTGCTCCAGGCGCACGCCCGGGGGCAACTGCTTGCGCATTTGCGCCATGGTGCTTTGCAGCTTGTCCACCACCGCGATGGTGTTTTCGTCCTGCGACTTCTGCACGTTGAGCAGCAGCGTGCGCTCGCCGTTGTAGAGCGCCAGGCTTTCCACTTCCTGCGCGCCGTCGGCCACGCGCGCCACCTGGTCAACACGCACCGGCGCGCCACCCTTGCGAGCCACAATGATCTTGCCAAAGTCCTCGGGGCGCTGCATGCGCGCATCGATCTGGATCACGCGCTCCTGCTCCTTGGAGTGGATCGTTCCCACCGGAATGTCCAGGGTCTCGTTGCGCACCGCGTTGGCTACCTGGTCGGGCGTGATGCCATAGGCTTCAAGCGCCTGGGGGTTGAGGTACAGGTTGATTTCGCGCTGGGTGCCGCCCACCACCGTGACCGAGCCCACGCCGCGCACGTTTTCCAGGCGCTTCTTGAATACCTGCGTGGCCCAGTTGGTGAGCTCCACCGCGCTCATGGCCGGTGCGCCATTGGGTGCTTTCTCGGGGATCACGGCCACCGACCAGATCGCCTTGGAGGAGGGGTCAAAGCGCAGCACGCGTGGCTCCTTGACCTCGGTGCGCAGAACCGGGCGCACGGCGGCCACTTTTTCGCGCACATCGTCGGCGGCCTTGCGGCCATCGATGCTGAGGTCAAATTCGAGCACCACCACCGACTGGCTCTCGTAGCTGCGCGAGGTCAGCGCGTTGATACCGGCGATGGTGTTGACGCTTTCCTCGATCTTCTTGGTGACTTCGCTCTCCACAATTTCGGGCGAAGCGCCGGGGTAGTCGGTAATCACCACCACCACCGGGAAGTCGATGTTGGGAAACTGGTCCACTTGCAGGCGCTGCATGGAAAACAGGCCCAGCACCACCAGGGCGAGCATGACCATGGTGGCAAACACCGGGTTTTGGAGACTGATGCGGGTGAACCACATGGCTTACTTTGCGCTCGCTGCCATCTTGACCAGGGTGCCCGCGCGCAGGCTGCCCACGCTGCCCTGGAGCACCGGGCTGTCCACGGCCAGGCCCTCAATCGCAACCATGGCTTCTCCCTTGAACTCGCCGCGCTCGCCCGGCGTAACGCTTTGGTGCTGCACCTGGCCGTCGCGCAGCAGTTGCACATAGGGCTCGGGCCGGTCGGTGCGTACAGCGCTCAGCGGCAAGGCCAGGGTGCGCAGCGTTCCGATGGCAAGTGTGCCCTGGGCAAACAGGCCCTGGCGTAAATCAGCCTGCGGGGCCACGGTCAGATAAATCAGTAGCGCGCGGCTGCCCGCTGCGGCGCTGGGGTTGATGCGTACCAGTTTGGCCGTCACCGGCTGCGCCGAACCTTCCACGCTCAGGCTGGCGTTTTGGCCCAGGCGCAGGCGCAACGAGTCGGCGGCGCTGACTGTGGCTTCAAGCTCCAGGCGGCTTAAGTCCACCACTTCGACAATGCGCGCCTCCACCGCCACGCGCTCGCCCGGCTGGGCCAGACGCTGCGCCACGATGCCCGAAATTGGCGCGCGCAGCACGGTGTCGTCCAGTGCCTTTTGTGCGACCTCGGTCCCGGCCTGCGCGGCGCGGTAGTTGGCCTCGGCCGAAGCCAGCGTGGCCAGCGACGAGTCGAGCGCGGTCTTGCTGATAAAGCCCTGATCGACCAGCGAGCGGTTGTTGTCAAAGTTGCGCTTGGCAATGTCCACCTGGGCGCGTGCCGATTCGGCTTGTTGTTGCGCCTGGCGCAGGCGCGACTGGTATTCGCTGGGGTCGATACGCGCAATCACGTCGCCGGCGGCAACCCGGTCGCCTTCGCGCACGTTCAAGCCTTGCAACTCGCCAGGAACGCGCGCCTTGACCACGGCCGAATTCACGGCCTTGAGCGCGCCGGTGAGGGCGACGGTTTGCACCAGGTCTAGCGTTTTGACTTGCACCACGTCGCTGGGCGCGAGATCCACCACCGCTTGCGCCTTGGCTGTCACTTGCTGTGCTTCAAGCTCGACTTTTTGCGCGCTGCGCGCCGAGAGTACGCGCATCGCGCTTGCGGCAATGACTGCGACGACCACGGCCAGGGCGGTCCATTTCATCCAGGGTTTCATGGGGTTTTCTCAAGGGTAGCGGTAAGGCCGGGGCGAACGCCCATTCCGTAAAGAATGGTATCAATTTGCACGGCGAGGTATTGTTCGGGGTCAAGTTGGTTCAGCGGCATGGCGCTGGGGCCAAAGGAATGCTTCCACATCGCCAGAAAAAGCATGGGCGCGAGCACGGTGTACACGCCGTACTTGGGGTCAACGCTGCGAAACTCGCCGCGCTCGACGCCACGCTCTAGGATGCGGCGGATCAGGGCAGCGCCTGGCTCGATCACTTCCTGCCGGTAAAAGGCCGCCAACTCGGGGAAGTTGCTGGCCTCGCTGGTCATGAGCTTGGTGATGCCCGACATCGGGGTGTCGCCCACATGCGCCCACCACTGCGTCATGAAGAAGCGCAGCAAATCGGCGCTACTGCCTTCAAAGGCTTCCATCCGGGCGCGCCATTCGGGAAAGCGGCCCGAGAGGTTCTCACGCACCACCGCCTTGAACAACTCTTCCTTGCTGGCAAAGTACAGAAACAGCGTGCCCTTGGAGACTCCGGCGCGCTGGGCAATTTCTTCGGCGCGGGTGGCGGCAAAGCCTTTTTCAACAAACAGTTCCAGCGCCGCAGCCAGCAGTTCCCCGGGGCGCGCCTCCTTGCGGCGCGCGCGCTTGGCACGCACCGATGCGGCAACGGGACAGAGGGGAAGGGTAATCGGCATCGTTAATGACTAAAGGGTTATTAGTGTAACGGCCAGGGTGCCGCAGGTCAAGAGTGAGCGGGCGCAGTGGGCGGCATCCCTGGTGCCAACCCGGATCACCCTAATTCCGACTGAATTTGTCTGGAATTGTCACCCCTGCATTGACCAGGATCAATGAGCGAAGCTGCCAAGCGGCGTATCGTCGCCCCCAGCATGAATTTCGCACCGAAATTCGGACATTACACCGACCCTGCATGGAAACATTGTTGCCAAATATCAATCTCCAGGAGTCCGCCCCGGCCGACGCAGTCGCTGCGCCCGTGATGGAACTGGTCTGCCCCGCAGGAAGCCTGCCAGCCCTGAAGGCGGCGGTGGACAACGGCGCCAGTTGCGTTTACCTGGGCATGCGCGACGCCACCAACGCGCGCAATTTTGCCGGACTCAACTTTGACGAAGCAGCCATTGCCAGCGGCATCAGCTACGCCCACGCGCGCGGCTGCAAAATCTTTATGGCGCTCAACACCTACCCGCAGGCGTCCAACCCTGCGCCCTGGCGCTTGGCCATGGACAAGGCGGTGGAACTCGGAGCGGACGCCGTCATCCTGGCCGATCCGGGCCTGATGCAGTACGCTGTTGCCAAGCACCCCAAGCTGCGCCTGCACCTCTCGGTCCAGGGCTCGGCCACCAATTTCGACGCCATCAATTTCTACCGCGAGCAGTTTGGCATCGTGCGCGCCGTGCTGCCGCGCGTGCTCTCGCTCAGCCAGGTGCAGCAGGTGATTGAAAAGACGCCGGTCGAGATTGAAGTGTTTGGCTTTGGCAGCTTGTGCGTGATGGTGGAGGGGCGCTGCGCGCTGTCGTCTTACGTCACCGGCGAGTCACCCAACACCCACGGCGTGTGCTCGCCGCCCAAGGCAGTGCGCTGGCAGGAAACCCCCACCGGGTTGGAGTCGCGCCTCAATGGCGTGCTGATCGACCGCTACGGCAAGGGCGAGAACGCCGGTTATCCGACCCTGTGCAAGGGGCGCTTTGACGTGGGCGACGACCACAACTACTACGCCATCGAGGAACCCACCAGCCTCAATACGCTGGAGTTGCTGCCAAAGCTGCACAAGATGGGTGTGCGCGCCATCAAGATCGAGGGCCGCCAGCGCAGCCCGGCCTATGTGGCGCAGGTGACCAAGGTCTGGCGCGAAGCCATCGACCAATGCCTGGCCAACCCGCACCGCTACGCGCCCAAGCCGGTCTGGATGGCCAGCCTGGACAAGGTGGCCGAAGGCCAGCAGCACACGCTGGGTGCCTACCACCGGCCCTGGAAATAAACCAACCCGGTTGCACGCCAAAGCGATGCGCGCAGCCCGTCCCGAACGAGTGAAACGATGTTGAAAATTGCACTGGGCCCCCTGTTGTACTACTGGCCACGCCAGACGACCTTTGACTTTTACGAGGCCATGGCGCAGACCTCGGTCGATACCGTGTACCTGGGCGAGACCGTCTGCTCGCGCCGCCACGAACTGCGCCTGGCCGACTGGCTGCAAATCGCCGCGCTGCTGCGTGCGCGCGGTAAAGACGTGGTGCTGTCCACGCAAACGCTGCTGGAGTCGGGTGCCGAAGTGGGCACCATGCACAAGATTGCTGCCAACGGCGACTATCTGGTCGAAGCCAACGACATGGGCGCAGTGCAAAGCCTCACCGGCAAAGTGCCATTCGTGGCCGGGCCGCACCTCAACATCTACAACGTGCCCACGCTGCAGTGGATGGCCGGCCTGGGCGCGAGCCGCTGGGTGATGCCGCTGGAGATGAAGCAGTCTGATCTGGCCGTGATGCAGGCCGGGCGCGGCACACTGCAAACCGAAGTGTTTGCCTATGGCCGCATGCCGCTGGCGTTTTCGGCGCGCTGCTTCACGGCGCGCCACTGCAACCTGCCCAAGGACGATTGCCAGTTCAGTTGTCTGGCGCATCCCGATGGCTTGATGATGAAGACGCGCGAGAGCGAAGAATTTTTGGTGCTCAACGGCACCCAGACCCAGTCGGCCCGGGTTTACAACCTGATTGGTGCCGTGGGCAGTATGCAGGCGCTGGGTGTGGATGTGGTGCGCCTGAGCCCGCAGTCGCAGAATATGGCGCAGGTGGTGGCGCTGTTTCGCGCTACTATCGACGGCGCGCTCACGCCTGCCCAGGCCGTTGAGCGCATCACGCCGCTGATGCCAGCCCAGGGCTGCAACGGGTACTGGCACGGACAACCCGGCCTGGACCTGGTGGCTCAACCGGTGCAATAGTTTTTTTGGGGTCGCGCAGGCGGCCCGTTTGTGAGGACTGCCATGATCGCGTTCCCGTCGTTTGTCATCCCCGTGCAGGTGGGCTCGGTGCTGTCGCGCCTGCCCGCGTACCCGGGCTCGCTGCTGCTGGTGAGTGCGCTCAACCTGGGGCTGGCCAAGCAGATTCCGGCCGATGTCGGCCAATTGCTGCAGAAGAAAAAGTTGCGCATTGCCGTGCGCGACGCGCGCCTGACCTTTGACTTTGTCTGGCGCGACCAGCGCTTTGCGGCCAGCGCGCCGCACCGCGAACCCGACCTGACCATCAGCGCCAATACCTTCGACTTTTTGCAACTCGCACAGCGCCAGGAAGACCCGGACACGCTGTTTTTCAGCCGTCGCCTGTCGATGGAGGGTGACACCGAACTCGGCCTGGTGGTGAAGAACACGCTCGACGCGCTGGAGTTGCCGGTGCTCGACCTGCAGCAGTGGTTGCCGCGTCAGGTCGTGGCACGTTTTAACCAGCGCCGCGCGCAACCCGCAGCAGCGCACCACCCCGAAGCCTCCTGATGCAGCGCGCCCTGGACGCGCGCGCCGCGCCACAACGCATCGTGGTCGGCATTTCCGGTGCCAGTGGTGCCATCTATGGCGTGCGTCTGCTGCAGGTGTTGCGCGAGATTGAGGGCGTGCAGACGCATCTGGTGGTGTCTGACGCCGGTTGGCGCAACGTCGAAGAAGAGCAGGGGCTCACGCGCGCTGCCATCGAGGCGCTGGCGCATGAGGTGCACGATGTGCGCAATGTGGGCGCAAGCTTGGCCAGCGGATCGTTCCAGTGCCGCGCCATGGTGGTGGCACCCTGCTCCATGCGTACCCTGGCGGCGGTGGCGCACAGCCTGTCGGACAACCTGCTCACGCGCGCCGCCGACGTAGTGCTCAAGGAGCGGCGTCGCCTGGTGCTGATGGTGCGCGAGTCGCCCCTGCACCTGGGCCACCTGCGCAATATGCTCGCGGCCACCGAAATGGGTGCCATCATCTGCCCGCCGATGCCGGCGTTTTACTTGCGCCCCCAGTCGGTTGCCGACATCGTCGACCAAGGCGTGGCGCGCGTACTCGACCTGCTGGAGTTGCCGCACAACCTGAGCGCGCGCTGGTCGGGCCAGGTTGCGCCATTGCAAAGCGCTCAGTGAGTCTTCCATAAATCATGACAGTTCCAATGGTCCTGCGAGTCAATTCCCCTGTCATTGCGAGCCGCCTGTTTCGGTGCAAAAACTGCAAATGGACCGCGAACCTATGCCTCGTCACTGCGAGGAGCGCAGCGACGCGGCAGTCCATGTCCTTCGGTATTCCTGCATGGATCGCCACGGCCTGGCGGCCTCGCGATGACGAAAGTGTGTGCCCTCGCGATGACGAGACAGTGTGGTCTCGCGAAGATGAGAGGCTGTCATTGCGAGGAGCGCAGCGACGCGGCAATCCATGCAGGCAGAAGTCATGGATCGCCACGGCCTGGCGGCCTCGCGATGACGAAAGTGTGTGGCCTCGCGATGACGACGCGGCGCGGCCTCGCGATGTCCACGGTGGTGCAATGACCAATGCAACGTCTTGAGTTCCGTAGACATCAACAAGTTCATCCTCCTACCCCATGTCCTATCACGACCTGCGCGACTTCATCGCCCAACTCGAACTAGCCGGTGATCTGCGCCGGGTGCCGCAAAGCGTGTCGCCACGGCTGGAGATGACGGCGCTGTGCGACCGCGTGCTGCGCGCGGGCGGCCCGGCAATTCTGTTTGAGCAAGCCACCGGCTACACCATGCCGGTGCTGGGCAACCTGTTTGGCACGCCCGAGCGCGTGGCGCGCGCCATGGGTGTGAGCGAACTCAAGGGCTTGCGTCCGTTTGGCGAACTGCTGGCCTCGCTCAAGGAGCCCGAGGCACCCAAGGGTTTCAGGGAAATGGTCGGCATGAGCAGCCTGCTCAAGACCCTGTGGAACATGGCGCCTAAAGAAGTCAGCAGCGCCCCCTGTCAGCAGGTGGTGTGGGAGGGCAACGATGTGGACCTTGCGCGCTTGCCGGTGCAGCACTGCTGGCCAGACGACGTAGCGCCCCTGATTACCTGGGGCCTGGTCATCACCCAGGGACCACTCAAGGCGCGCCAGAATTTGGGCATCTACCGCCAGCAGGTAATCGCGCGCAACAAGGTCATCATGCGCTGGCTGGCGCACCGTGGCGGCGCGCTCGACTTTCGCGACCATTGCGCAAGCCACCCTGGCAAGCCCTATCCGGTCGCTGTCGCCATCGGGGCCGACCCGGCCACCATTCTGGGTGCGGTCACCCCAGTGCCCGACACGCTTTCGGAGTACCAGTTTGCGGGTCTCCTGCGCGGTGGGCGTACCGAGGTAACCAAGTCGCTGGGAAGCGGCCTGCGCGTGCCCGCATCCGCCGAGATCGTGCTCGAAGGCCACATCTACCCCGACGCCACCCACCCCACAGGCTTTGAGCACGCGCTCGAAGGCCCGTATGGCGACCACACCGGCTACTACAACGAGCAGGCCAGTTTTCCGGTGTTCACCATCGACCGCATCACCCTGCGCCGCGACCCGATCTACCACTCCACCTACACCGGCAAGCCGCCCGACGAACCGGCCGTGCTGGCGATGGCGCTCAACGAACTGTTTGTGCCGCTGCTGCAGCGCCAGTTTCCGGAGATCACCGATTTCTACCTGCCCCCCGAAGGCTGCAGCTACCGCATGGCGCTGGTGCAGATCAAGAAGTCCTACCCCGGCCACGCGCGGCGCATCATGATGGGTGTGTGGAGCCACCTGCGCCAGTTCATGTACACCAAGTTCATCGTCGTGGTCGATGACGATGTGAATGTGCGCGACTGGCGCGAAGTGATCTGGGCGCTGACCACGCGCGTTGACCCGGTGCGCGACACCATGATGGTGGAGAACACCCCGATCGACTACCTGGACTTTGCCTCGCCGGTCAGCGGCCTGGGCAGCAAGATGGGGCTGGATGCCACCAACAAGTGGCCCGGCGAAACCCCACGCGAGTGGGGCCGCACCATCCACATGGACGCCGCCGTCAAAGCCCGCATGGACAGCCTCTACCAGGCGCTGGGGCTGTAGCGGGGTTTGCACGGCGATGCAGAGTTGCTGGACCTCCCAGCGCGTGCGAGCTGGGTGCAAATATATTGCGCTTTGCTGCGATTTTAGTTTGACATATATTGCTCTATGGTGCAATATATAACAATTAAATATTGTACCAAGACGCAAATCTATGAAAACTGACTTCTCCCAACTTCAACTCCGCCAGCTTGACGCCGCCCTGGCGTCTTGGCGCCTGGCTGATTTACCTGCACGCCCGTCGTCCGGCTGGCTCAAGGCTATCCGCGAGGCCTTGGGCATGACGGCAACCCATCTGGCCGGTCGGCTCGGCGTTGCCACCTCAAGCCTCACCCGCCTGGAGGCATCAGAGGCGGACGACACCATCAGCCTGGCCACCTTGCGCCGCGCTGCGCAGGCGCTGGACTGCGAACTGCACTACGCCTTGGTGCCCAGGCAACCGCTGGCAGACACCTTGCAGGCGCGCGCCAGCAGCGTGGCGGGCGAGCAGATCGCCGCCATCAGCCACAGCATGGCATTGGAAGCCCAGGCCACTTCGCCCGAAACGGTGCAAGAGCAGACCAACGCACTGGCCCAGCGCTTGCTGCAGGGCTCGCGGCGTGCCCTCTGGAAGGAATCGGGGCCGCAAGGAGCGCGCGTATGAGCATGCGCCTGGACTACCCTCCAGGCGCAACGCCGCTTGACGCTGACGAACTCTCCAGCCTGATTCCCGCCCACATCACCACCCAGGGTGAGCTCAATGACTGGGAGCAACTCAACATCGTTCAGGGCGACGGCTGGGCGCGCAGGCAGCGCAAGAATATTCTCGACGAGGGTTTCCTGCGCCAACTGCACAAGCAGATGTTCGGGCAGACGTGGCGCTGGGCCGGTGCGTTTCGCAAGTCCGACAAAAACATCGGTGTGGACTGGCTCACGATTGGTGTCGAACTCAAAAAACTGCTGGATGACGTGCACCACCAGGTGACGCATGGCAGCCTTGCGCCGGACGAAATTGCCGTGCGCCTGCACCACCGGTTGGTGGCCATTCATCCGTTTCCCAACGGCAATGGTCGCCATGCGCGTTTGATGGCTGATCTGCTGGCTCAGCGCCTGGGCCAAAGCCGCTTTAGCTGGGGCAGCCGCAGCCTGGTTGATGCCAGTGATGCAAGGCAGCGGTATATCGCCGCCTTGCAAGCGGCCGACGCAGGCAACATTGCGCCCCTGATCGCTTTTGCCCGAAGCTGAGCTGCAGCCAGGCGGCTTCTGTCACCTGTGCGCTGACACCGCCCGCGCGGGCAGTGACAATGGCGCATGGATTTCGCCCATTCCCCTCGCGCACAGGAATTGCGCACGCGCCTGGAGGCGTTCATGCAGCGCTATGTGCTGCCGCACAACCCGGCCTGGTACCGCTCGCTGCAGGACGGCGTGTATCCGCCGCCGTTTCTGGAAGACCTCAAGGCGCTGGCGCGCGAGGAGGGCTTGTGGAATCTGTTTTTGCCAAGCCTGCCCGTTGACGCACCCGGCACGGCTTTGAGCAACCTTGACTACGCGCCGCTGGCCGAAGTGATGGGCCGTTTGCCCTGGGCCAGCGAAGTGTTCAACTGCAGCGCGCCCGACACCGGCAACATGGAGTTGCTGCAGCGATTTGCCTCCAACGCGCAGCGCAGCCAGTGGCTGGTGCCCTTGCTGCACGGGCGCATGCGCTCGGCCTTTGCCATGTCCGAGCCGGACGTGGCCTCCAGCGACCCAACCAATCTGCAAACCACCGTGCGCCGCGAAGGCGACACGCTGGTGCTGCATGGGCGCAAGTGGTTTATCACCGGCGTGGCGCACCCCAATTGCCGCTTGCTGATCGTGATGTGCCGCAACGTCGGCGACGAGTCGACCGACGCCTCGGGCCACCACCAGCACAGCATGGTGCTGGTTCCGCTGGAGACACCCGGTGTGCAGGTGCTGCGCAACATCGCCGTAGTGCACCACCACGCACCCGAGGGGCATTGCGAAATTCTGCTGCGCGACGTGCGCGTGCCTGCGGACCATCTGCTTGGTGCCTGGGGCGAGGGCTTTGCCATGGCGCAGGCGCGGTTGGGGCCAGGGCGCGTGCACCACTGCATGCGCACCATCGGCCAGTGCGAACTGGCGCTGGAACTGGCGACCGAGCGCACCCTGGAGCGCCACGCCTTTGGCAAGTATTTGTCCGATTTTTCCAATGTGCAGGACTGGATTGCCGAGTCGCGCATCGAGATCGACCAGGCGCGCCTGTTGGTGTTGCACGTGGCTTGGGGCTTGGACAGCGGTACGTTCAGCAACGCGCAATTGCGCGCCCAGGTGGCAGCCATCAAGGTGGTGGCGGCGCGCCTGCAGTCGCGCGTGGTGGAGCGCGCCATGCAGGCCTTTGGTGCCATGGGCCTGTCGCCCGATACGCCGCTGGCGGCGCTGTGGACCTGGGGCCGCGCCATGCACCTGATGGACGGCCCGGACGAAGTGCACTTGCGTACCGTGGCGCGCCAGGAACTGGCCCAGGCACGCGCGCGCACCGGCAGCGGCGCCGCCTACTTCACCACGCCCGAGCAACTGGCCGCACCACCACGCATTCGCTGATTCCCTGCGCCCGGTACGGGTGTTGGCGCTGGTTTACAGTGCGGGCT
>CAIPBW010000008.1 GCA_903863395.1 uncultured beta proteobacterium | reverse complement strand
GTGACTACAGCCCCGTTTGCAACCAGTTGGTTCGTTCCAGCATCGGCAACAGGCGCAGTGCTGGCGGCCACGGCGGTTACCTTGGCGAACGCTGGCGCGCTATCGGTGGTGCCGTCGCTGACGACCAGCTTGGCGGCATAGGTGCCAGCCACATCGGCGGTGAAGGTTGGCGTGGGGTCAGTGGCGGATGACAGCGCCGCCATGCTCCCGTAGGGGGTAGAAGTCAGAGTCCAGCGGTAGCTCAAAGTCTTGTTGTTGGCAGCGCTGCTATTGCTGCCGTCGAGCGTGACCCTGGTTCCAATCAACGCCATGAGTGAAGCCCTTGCAACGGCCACTGGAGCGGTAACGACGGGTGTTGCAGTACCGACTTGGGTGTTGCCTTCTGCTGTGTTGCACGCCCCCGATCCGCTGGCGATTGCGCCAAGACCGGTTGAACAATTGCCCCCGCCTCCACCGCACCCAACTAGCGAGGCAAGCGTTACGCAAATCGCAACAAGAGTGGTGGTTTTCATAAAAGGTCGGTGGTTGCGTGCTTACATCAGCCTGCAAAGCGGTGTGGGCATCACGATCTTTGTCGGGTAGTTCATGGCGGCCCCAGAGGTGTAGTCCACCGCTGCGCCCAACACGCCCCCGGCAATGATGTTGCCCAATACGGTGGTGCTGGTGTCCGATGCAGCGCTTTCGGAGTAGGCACCAAAGGTGCCGCTTTGGCAGGTAATGCGCAAGTCGCTACGGCTCTTGGCCACCACAATGGTGCTGGGCGCCTTGAAGCGCCAGCGCCCTGCCGCGTTGCTTGCTTCGCAGTAGGCAGGGATGGACATATCCCTGCATTCCACAGAGATGGTTACTGCCTGTTGGGTGCCGTTGAGCACCGTTGCACACCCCGTAAGCAACACGCTCACGATGATGGATGTGGCAACACGGGTTGAGTTCATCGGTCCAAGCCTGTTAAGTAAAAGCGCATCACGGCCGCAACCCCACGAGATACACCCCGCAGCCCATTTGCAGACTTGACCGTAAAGTATCGGATCGAGCCAAACCTTCTTTAGCCAGGCAGGCAAATTTCTGTCCTTGGGCGGTGACTTCCCTGAATTGGAATCCGACCCCAATACGCGTCATCGCGAGGCCGTCAGGCCGTGGCGATCCATGACTTCTTGACTGCATGGATTGCCGCGCTACGCTCGCAATGACGAAGGAAACGTTCGCAATGACGAAGGAAACGCTCGCAGTGACGATGGGCAAACCATCGCCAGCAGGCTGGCTTCAGGAAATTACTCGCCCACTGCGTGGCAGGCGGCGGCGATTACGCTGTCGGCGATAAAGTAGCCAGAATTGCGCAGTTCAAGTAAGCGGGGGCGCACGTTGTCGATCAAGCCGCGACGCCGCGCTTCAACCAGAATGCCGGCAGTGCCCTTGACGTTGAGGCCATACACCTGTTGGGCAATGCGTCGGCCGCGGCGCTCGTCAATGATGGCCATGCACGGTGCGAGATGGCGCGCCAAGCTGATGACATCGGCTTCACCAGCATCCAACTCCATGACCAATAGAGGGTCGGGGTGGGACTCACGCGCACACGTCTACGCCAGTCCTCACTCTGCAGTGGCTTCGCTCCGGGCTTGCCGATCCCGGCTACGGCCACCTCATCGAAGACCGATTGCGGTATCCAGCATTGGGAAAACAATGTTGGCAACAGATCAAGCTCGCCGAGCAGCGACAAAGCAACCAGTGGCCCGGCGTTGATGACGGCACGTTCAATCATTGGTAGCAAACTCGGCGCTCATTTCATCCTCGTCCAGTGCCACGGCAGACACGCCGGCGCGTCCGGCTGCAAACAGGAATTCCACGCGCCCCATACCGCACAGCTTGGCGGCTTTGCCGGAACTCAAGCGGCCAACCTCAAACAACTTCAGCGCCAGCATGAACTTGGCCTCGCTCGCAAGCGACGCAGCCGATGCGCCCGGCAAAGCCAGCGCATCAACAGGAAACTCAAACGTCACGGTATTCATGGTGAAACCTCCAGCAAGCGCCACGTTGGCGTGTCGGATTATCGCGCAGCCGTTCGATTGGTGGGGTCAATTGGGTGTGCTGTCTTTCTCCGACTGCGCCGGGGCATTGGGGTCTTGAGCTATGCCACCCGCGTCATCGCGTACATGGACGCCCCTTGTTTTGCAAGCCACATTGCAAGTGCTGGCGAGTCGGAGAGATTGCAACCGTACATTCGGACTCAATTGGTCCCTGATGGGTTTAG
>CAIPBW010000007.1 GCA_903863395.1 uncultured beta proteobacterium | reverse complement strand
GGTGTTTATCTCGGTCAAGCAAAGCGATAAGCCGCGCGCCGTGGAAGTGGCGCGCCGTCTGCTGGAGATGGGCTTTACGCTGGTGGCCACCAAGGGCACGGCAGCGTCCATCAACGCCACCGGCGTACCGTGCGCCGTGGTGTACAAGGTGGCCGAAGGCCGCCCGCACATCGTCGACATGATCAAGAACGAGCCGCTGGCGATGGTCATCAACACGGTGGAGGAGCGCCGCAACGCGATTGCCGACTCGCGCCAGATTCGCACCTCGGCGTTGTTGGCGCGGTTGACCACCTACACCACCATCGCCGGTGCCGAAGCCGCAGTGGAGGGGATGAAGTACCTCAATTCGCTGGATGTGATCAGCGTGCAGGAAATGCACGCGCAACTTAAACCCCAAGTGTTGGCATAATCCGAACTTGTTTTTCCCCGGGGACAGTGCAGCGTCAAGGCGCTGTACTGTCCTTGTTCTTTGAGACCCCTGTTGACCATGGCAACCATTCCAATTACCAAACGCGGCGCTGAATTGCTCAAGGCAGAGTTGCACAGGCTCAAGACGGTGGAGCGACCGTCTGTGATCAACGCGATCTCGGAGGCGCGTGCCCAGGGCGACCTGAGCGAGAACGCCGAATACGAAGTCGCCAAAGACCGTCAGGGTTTTATCGAAGGCCGGATTCAGGAAGTGGAGGGCAAGCTCTCGGCGGCGCAGGTGATTGACCCGTCCGAGCTTGATGCCGGTGGCCGCGTGGTGTTTGGCGCGACGGTGGAGCTTGAAGAAGATTCCTGTGGCGAGCAGGTCACCTACCAAATCGTCGGCGAAGACGAGGCTGACCTGAAATTTGGCCGCATCAATATCAGCTCGCCCATCGCACGCGCGCTGATCGGCAAGGAAGAGGGCGACGCGGTGGACGTGCAGGCACCCGGCGGCGTCAAGACCTACGAAATCGTCGCGGTGCATTACCGCTAATGCGCCAGCGCTGGATGCACACCCTACCGCTATGGGCGGCCGCCGCCTGGTGGGGAAGCCTTGCCACGCTGGGTTTCTTTGTGGTGCCGATGCTGTTTGCCCGCCTTCCCAGCCCCGCCATTGCGGGCAACATGGCGGCGCAACTGTTCTCGATGCAAACCGCCATTTCCGCCGTGTGTGCTCTGGTGCTGCTGGTGAGCTTGCGCGCGCAAGAAGCGCAGAGCGACGCACGCGCAGCGCAGAGCGCAAGCCTGTTTGTCATAGGCGGAGTGCTGTTGGCGCTTCTGGTGGAGTTTGGCGTGGCACCCCACATCGTGGCGCGCGACAACCTCGCTTTGTGGCACCGGATTGGTAGTGCCATGTACCTGGGGCAATGGGTCTGTGCAACCGCTGTCTTTGGCAAGCTTGCCGTCAGGTAAAGGTTGGCGTTGCCTCGTTAGAATGCAGAAGCTGGTCGATCAAGGCCAACTCGACTCCACCAACACCAGGCATCGGGCGGACATGAATCCAGAATATCGCAGTGTTGTGCGCACAATGGCCGAGATGCTCGACGGCCTGGGCGTGGCCATGTGCGTGTTCGACCAGGACGACCGCGTCCGGTTCTGGAACCAGGCGCTGTTCACGTTTTTCCCCGAGCACCAATACAAGACCTACGAGGGTGAGCCCTACGCAGACAATTTGCGCCGCTTTTATCAGGGGCGCCTGAGTGCCTCCGAGTTGCCCAGGATCGACACCTATATCCAGGCGGGGATTGAACGCCACCGCGCACAGATTCACCCCTACGAGTTTGAGCACCGGGGTCGGCGTATCCGGGTGTCGTCACTTGCCGTGGAGGGTGTGGGCCGCATACGGATATGGAATTATCCTGAGCCGCGAGCGCAAGCCTTGGACAATCTGGCAGGTGGACTTTTTGGCGCCGCATCGTCCTCGGCCGACTCGGGTCGGTTGATGCTGGACAGCGTTCCCGATGGCTTGATGATTTGCGGCTCCGACGGGCGCATCGAATGGGTCAACGAATCGCTGGTCAAGATGTACGGCCTGCAAGACCGCGCCAGTGCCGTTGGCAGCACGATGGAAGCGATGTACCGAAACGCGTGGCAGTCGCAAGACGCGCAGGATCTCCATTTACTGGAAGAAGGTCTCAAGACGCTGGAAGAGAACCTGCGTTTTTCGGGCGCTCCGTTTGAGTTGCCCTTGCCGGGCAACCGCTTCAGCCGGGTCATCACCCAGGCTGCCCATGGACGCGAGGCCTTTTACGCCCACGTCGATATTTCGCAGATCAAACGCCAGCAACTGCAGTTGGCCAAACTCAACCACGACTTGAGCCTGAGCACCCAGCAGGCGCAGGAAGCCTCGCGCAGCAAGAGCCAGTTCCTGGCCAATATGAGCCACGAAATCCGCACGCCGATGAACGCCATCGTTGGCTTGCTGGAGTTGCTGCGCATGACGCCTCTCAACCACGAGCAGGAAGACTATGTGGCCAAGACGCGCGAGGCCACCCGCTCGCTGCTCACGCTGATCGATGACATTTTGGATTTGTCCAAGGTGGAGGCCGGCAAGATGCGACTGGACCCGCAGCCGTTCCGCCTGGATAGGCTGCTGCAGAACCTGTCGGTCATCCTCTCGGCCAGCGTCGGCAACAAGCCGGTTGAGGTGCTGTTTGACGTTGAGGCGGCGCTGCCCGAAGTGTTGGTTGCCGACCAGCAGCGCTTGCAGCAGGTGCTGATCAATCTTGCCTCCAACGCGGTCAAGTTCACACACCGTGGCGAAGTGGTGGTGCGTCTGCGCAAGACGGAAATGGACGACACCACTGTCGCGCTGGAGTTTGTGGTCGAAGACACGGGCATTGGCATTGCGAGCGAGCATCAGGAGCAAATCTTCAGCGGCTTTTCGCAGGCCGAGGCTTCCACCACGCGCCGCTTTGGCGGCACCGGCCTGGGTTTGTCGATCAGCGAGCGCCTGGTGCAGATGATGGGTGGCCACATCGCGCTGGAGAGCACCGTGGGCGTTGGCAGCAGTTTTTCGTTTGCGCTGCGCCTGCCCATCGCGCAGGACGTTCCTGACGATCTGCGCCGTGGCCAGAGCCCGCAGTTGCCGGCGCGCACCGCGTTGGTGGTGGATGACAGTGCACGCGCCTGCGCCCTTACGGCGCAAATGGTGCGTGCCTGGGGATGGACGGTAGAGACCGCCGCCGATGGCGAGCAGGCGCTGCAGAGCTTGGCCCAGCGTGCGCGCGCTGGCTTGCCCGCTTACGACGTCGTGTTTCTGGATACCACCCTGCC
>CAIPBW010000006.1 GCA_903863395.1 uncultured beta proteobacterium | reverse complement strand
ATCTGTTCGATGTGCTCGTTGATGGCCGAGTCTTTTTCAATGAACAGGTCGCGCTGGGGAACGTAGGCTTCGGGCTGGTAGTAATCGTAGTAGCTGACAAAGTACTCCACGGCGTTGCGTGGGAAGAACTCGCGAAACTCGCTGTAGAGCTGCGCCGCCAGGGTCTTGTTGGGCGCAAACACAATCGCCGGTCGCCCCAGGCGGGCAATCACGTTAGCCATGGTGAAGGTCTTGCCCGAGCCGGTCACACCCAGCAGCGTCTGAAACACCTCGCCATCACGCACGCCCTCAACCAATTGCTCAATCGCTTCGGGCTGATCGCCCGCCGGAAGATAGGGCAGATAGAGCTCAAACGGCGAATCCGCAAAGCGCTGGAATACCCCTTGCGCGGGTGCCTCCTGCGGCAAAGCAACAGGTCCGGGAGCAGTTTCAAAGTCGTCTTGCATGGGTACTCACATCAAGCCCGGTAAAATCAGGGGTAACCCAAAAGAATACGCGATTGTGGTGTTTGAGGGACCAGTTTCAAGCTTTTTTCACTTCACGAGGATTTCTCCATGTCCATGTTTTCTGCCGTCGAAATGGCCCCACGCGACCCGATTCTGGGTCTGAACGAACAATTCAACGCCGACACCAACCCTGCCAAAGTCAATCTCGGCGTCGGCGTGTACTACGACGACAACGGCAAATTGCCCCTGCTGCAGTGCGTGCAGGCTGCCGAAAAAGCAATGATGGAAAAGCCCACGGCGCGCGGCTACCTGCCGATTGACGGCATTGCCGCTTACGACGCCAGCGTCAAGACCCTGGTGTTTGGTGCTGACAGCGAACCGGTCCAGTCTGGCCGCATTGCCACCATCCAGGCGCTCGGCGGCACCGGCGGCCTCAAGGTGGGCGCCGATTTTCTCAAGCACCTCAACCCCTCTGCCCTGGTGCTGATTTCCGACCCGAGCTGGGAAAACCACCGCGCCCTGTTCACCAACGCCGGTTTCAAGGTGGAAAGCTACCCCTATTACGACGCTGCCAAACTGGGCGTCAACTTTGACGGCATGCTCGCTGCGCTCAACGCCGCAGCCGCTGGCACCATCGTCGTGCTGCATGCCTGCTGCCACAACCCGACCGGCTACGACATCACCGCCGCCCAGTGGGACCAGGTTGTCGCCGCCTGCAAGGCGCGCAATCTGACCCCGTTCCTGGACATGGCCTACCAGGGCTTTGGCCACGGCATCAAGGAAGATGGCGCGGTCATCAACAAGTTCGTCTCCGCTGGCGTCACGTTCCTGGTTTCGACCTCGTTCTCCAAGAGCTTCAGCCTCTACGGCGAGCGCGTTGGCGCACTGAGCGTTTTGTGTGCCAGCAAGGAAGAAGCCGGTCGCGTGCTGAGCCAACTCAAGATCGTGATCCGCACCAACTACTCCAACCCACCCACCCATGGTGGTGCCGTAGTTGCTGCCGTACTGGGCAACCCCGAGTGGCGCGCCCTGTGGGAAAAGGAACTTGGCGAGATGCGTGTGCGCATCAAGGCCATGCGCCAAAAGCTGGTGGACGGACTCAAGGCGGCGGGGGTAAAGCAAGACATGAGCTTCATCACCAACCAGATTGGCATGTTCAGCTATTCCGGCCTCACCAAGGACCAGATGGTTCGCCTGCGCAACGAGTTCGGCGTTTACGGCACCGATACCGGCCGCATGTGCGTAGCCGCCCTCAACAGCAAGAACATCGACCACGTCTGCGCGTCCATCGCCAAGGTTCTTTAACGCCAACCTGAACCACGGCCAGCGTTCGACGGCGTCGACGCAGGCCATTTTTTTGCCTAGCGCGCAGCCGTGTTGCGGTATATTGCAGGGCGTCTGGCTAGGGGCGCAGAAAAATGCCTGAGCCCGCTGTGGTGCCACGCACCAAGGGGGCTTGCAAAATAAATGCCGTGCCTGGAATTGGAGACGTCGACATGCAGAGACCCGTGTGCGCTTTGGTTGTGTCAGTGCTGCTTGCGCTGGTGGCACCCCAGGCTTTTGGCTGGGGCAACCACAGCCTGGCCGCCTACCGTGCGTTTGAAAAAATGCCCGAAGTGGCCAGCGCAGGCTCGATCGCGGCCGAGCCCCTGGAGTCCTTCTTGCGCTCCGAGGAAAAAACCCTCGAAGCCCTGCTGGCCAGCCAGGAAGCCTGGGCCCAGGCCAATCTGGAAAAATTTCCGGTTCGCCCGACCGCCCTGGCCTTCAAGGCCGACCCGTCACGCTCGGACGAAGCACGCCGCCTGGCCTTCCTGATGGCGCTGCGGATAGCGCCCAATTCCCGATTTGCGCTCTACTACCAGCCCGACCCGCAGCTCAGCCTTCCCGCAAGCGCCAATCTGCTGCCCCATGCCAGCGTCAATACGCTGCCCGAAGCGGGCAACGCCAGCCAGCGCTATCTGGCACTCAAGCCGGGCGAGCCCATCGCGCCGCTGTCGGTTCTGGCCTCGGCCTGCGATGAGCCGGATTACGGACTCGACATCAACCTCTGGGAAGACAGCCCTTCGGACTGGGGCAAGGTGTACGGCTTTGGCACACAGCCTTTTGGCAACCCGGCGCTTTCGTTTTCAAGCCAGGCACCGTTTCACATGGGCTTCATGCACGAGAGCCGAATCGTTTACCTGGCCGCCCCCTTTATCAAGCGCACCTTCCCGCTGCTGCGCGTGCACCAGTACACCAGTCTGGCCGAACTCGCGTTTCGCACCGGCCACCCCTACTGGGGCTGGCGCTTTGCCGGACTCTCCCTGCACTACCTGCAGGATCTGACGCAGCCCTACCATGCCAGTCTGGCACCGGGGGAGTCAACCCTCAAGCTGCTGGGCGTCAACGCCCTGGCGATGGCGGGCATGCCGAGCAAGAAAGAGGACATGGTGATCCTTCTCTCCAACCGCCACCTTGCGTTGGAGAAGTACCAGACCGAATTGCTGCACAACGCAGCGCAGCGCAAACAGGAAACATCCATCGAAGTTGCATTGCACGCGATCGATCGTGATCGCGCCTACCCCGAGTGGAACGACCGCTACCTGCGCGACGCCGTGGCAGCACAGGCGGCGCAAGCGGGTAGCCGGTTGGTGGAAATTCTCCTGAGCACCCTACCCGGCAACTACGTCAACGACCCCGGCTTTGACTTTGGCGTCAAAGAGGGCGAGATCAGTCTGGTGGCGGAACTGGCCAAACGCGATGCCGCCGACCGGGCCAAGCTTGACGCCATCATTGCCGAACTGATGGGCAATTTTGCCGCCCACAGCCGCAATGCCATGCGCGGCATTCTCAAAGCCGGAGGGCTGTAACCATGTCTGAACCCACACCCCCCGCCTCGCTGACTTCATCCAGCCAGACTCTGGCCGTGGCGCGCCAAGCCATCCTGGACCACCAGGGCGCAGTGTTTGGCTATGAACTGTTTGACCGCTCGGTTGCGCAAACCAAGCACACTGCCGCCAGTGATGCGCAAATGCTGTTCAACCTGCTGTCGTTCATCGGCGGCGAGTCCCTGATTGGCGACAAGGAAGTCTTCATCAATTGCACGCTCGACAGTCTGGCTGGGGGCCACCTCGATCTGGTTTCGCCCGAGCGCATCGTGCTGGAAGTTCCGCCGGTGGCCGACTTGGAGCAAATCAGCACCCGCTTGCCCTCCTTGCAAAATGCCAAGCAACGCGGCTTTCGGCTCGCGTTCGATGGCTCGGTGCTGACCCCGGCTTACGAGGCCTGGCTGCCGCTGGCCTCTTTCATCAGCCTGGACCTGGGCGCACTCGCACCCGCCACGCTGCTGTCCTACGTGGAATTTGCGCGCCATCGCTCCAGCGCCCGCTTGATTGCCAAGAAAGTGGAAACCTCAACCCAGTTTGCGCAAATGTCGAATCAGGGCGTAAAGCTGTTTCAGGGCTACTGGTTTGCCAAGCCCACCCTGATCCAGGGGCACACCATCCGCCCGGCACAGGCCAACATCCTGCAACTCATCAACCTGGTGCGCAAGCAGGCCACCACCGACCAAATTGAAGACGTGCTCAAGCGCGACGCCACCTTGTCGTTCAACCTGCTGCGCTTTATCAACTCGGCGGGCTTCGGGGCGCGCTCGGAGGTCACCTCGTTTCGCCACGCGGTGATGCTGCTGGGCTTGAACCGCCTGTTCAAATGGGCGGCCCTGCTCATGACCACGTCGCGCGGCAGCGACACGTCGCCCGCCGTAGGAAGTACCGCCGTGGTGCGT
>CAIPBW010000005.1 GCA_903863395.1 uncultured beta proteobacterium | reverse complement strand
GTGGTGCGGTTGCGCGCCACGCTTTGCAGCTCAGCCTGAATGGCGCGTTCGTTGGCCGAGTCCAGCGCCGAGGTGGCTTCGTCAAAGATCAGGATGGGCGGGTTTTTGAGCAAGGTGCGTGCAATGGCCACGCGCTGCTTTTCGCCGCCCGAGAGTTTGAGGCCGCGCTCGCCCACCATGGTGGCGTAGCCCTTGGGCGTGGCGCTGATGAACTGGTGGATGTGGGCCGAGGCCGCCGCTTCTTGCACCTGCGCCGGCGTTGCGCCGGGTTTGCCGTAGGCGATGTTGTATTCCACGGTGTCGTTGAACAGCACCGTGTCTTGCGGCACGATGCCAATGGCCTGGCGCACGCTGGCTTGCGTAACTTGCTTGATGTCTTGCCCTGCGATCAGAATGCGGCCCTGCTGCACGTCGTAAAAGCGGTACAGCAACCGCGCCAGTGTGGACTTGCCCGAGCCCGAGGGCCCGACCACGGCCACGGTCTTGCCCGCCGGAATCTGGAAGCTGATGTGATGCAGGATGGGGCGCGCGGGGTCGTAGGCAAAGCACACGTCGTCAAACGCCAGGTCGGTGGCCGCGCCCAACTGCAGCGGCACCGCGCCGGGCAGGTCGGCAATTTCGCGCTCGCGCTCCATCAGGCCGAACATTTTTTCCAGGTCGGTGAGGCTTTGCTTGATCTCGCGGTAGATCACGCCCAGAAAGTTGAGCGGCACAAACACCTGGATGGTGAAGGCGTTGACCATGACCAGGTCGCCCAGCGTCATGCTGCCGTCCACCACGCCCTGGGTGGCACGCCAGAGCATGGCCACCAGTCCGGTGGCGATGATGAGCTGTTGCCCGGAGTTGAGTAGCGACAAGGTGGTCTGGCTTTTAAGGCGCGCCTGGCGCAGGCGTTGCAGGCTCTCGTCGTAACGGCTGGCCTCAAATGCCTCGTTGTTGAAGTACTTGACGGTTTCGTAGTTCAGCAGCGAGTCCACCGCGCGGGTGTGCGCCGCCGAGTCAAACTCGTTGGCCTGGCGGCGAAACTTGGTGCGCCACTCGGTCACCAGCACGGTGAAGGTGATGTAGGCCAGCAGCGCCGCGAGCGTGATCCAGGCAAACCACAGGTCAAACTTGACGCTCAGAATGGCCACCACCATCACCACTTCGAGCAGCGTGGGCAGCAGGCTGAACAGCAGAAACTGGATCAGCGACTCGATGCCGCGCACGCCGCGCTCGATGTCGCGCGTCATGCCCCCGGTCTGGCGCTCCAGGTGAAAGCGCAAGCTCAAAGCGTGCAGGTGTTCAAAGGTCTGCAAGGCAATGCTGCGCGCCGCGCCCTGCGTGGCCTTGGCAAACACCAGTTCGCGCAATTCGTTGAGCACTGTGGCCGACAGGCGCAGCGCCCCATAGGCAAACAGCAGCGCCATTGGCACCACCAGCAGGGCCGCTGCGTCACCCGGGCGGTAGCTCATGCTGTCCACCAGGTTCTTGAGCAACAGCGGCACGCCCACGTTGGCCGCCTTGGCACCCACCACAAACACCAGCGCCACCATCACACGCCACTTGTAGGTCCACAGGTAGGGCAGCAGCCGCGCCAGCGTTGCCCAATCGGATTGGGGTGGCGTTGTGCTTGCAGCGTCGTCGGGCGAGGGGGCAGCGGTGCGTACGTGGTGGCCGTGTGAGCGCATGAGGGACAATCGGTTTATTTCATCGGTGGGGGCAAAGCGTCGCGCTCTGTCCCGTCAGAACAGGATTGTGCCTATGTCCAACGAATCAAGCCCGCTCGAGGTGCAATTACCCACCGATGAGGAACTGGTGCTCAAAGTCATTCCCATGCCGGCTGACTGCAACCCCAATGGCGACATTTTTGGCGGCTGGGTAATGGCGCAGGTGGACTTGGCCGGTTCGGTGCTGCCCGCGCGCTACGCGCAAGGGCGCATGGCCACGGTGGCGGTGAACGAGTTTGTGTTCAAGCACCCGGTGCGGGTGGGAGACATCCTGAGTTTCTTCAGCAAAGTCAGCCGCATTGGCCGCACCTCAATCACGGTCAAGGTTGAGGTGTACGCAGAGCGCTACCGCGCGCAAGGCCGGTACGTGAAGGTGACCGAGGCCTCGGTCACCTACGTTGCAATCGACGACCACGGCAAGCCGCGGCCGATCCCGAAGACTTGAGGCACCACTCGTCCCGCAGAGATTGGGGCAGGGGCCCGCGCCTCACCTGTCAAACGCCCAGAATATCGGCGCGGACCCCTACCCCAATCTCTGCTACCAATTTTGCGCGAGACAGAGAGCGGTCCGGCGACGCTCAACCCCCGAAGGGGCCTGCGTGGGTTATTGCGCCAGGATCCAGCCGATCAGGTTCTTGATTTCGGCGGCGTCTTTGCTGTCAACTGCTTTGTGGTCTTCCTCGGTTCCGTCTTTGAGTTTGACCTTGGGCGACTTGGTAATGCTGTCCGTCAGTTTGGCTTCGGCATCGGCCTTGCCTTTCCACTTTTCGGAAATCTTCTTGAATGCCGGGCCGGACTTGTCTTTGTCAACGGCGTGGCATTTCAGGCAGCCACTCTTCTTGGCCAGTGCCGTTGCGCCGTCGGCATTGACGGCTGCGTAGGACGCGCCAGAAAAGGCAAGCGCGGCCACGCTGAGCGCGGACAGGGTTATCAACTTCGAGGGGATTGAAAGCTTCATTGCGAGGTTCTCCTTTGCAGATTCGCTATCTTCAGTGTACGGATGACGATCCGTATGAACGCTGACTTGTGGGCCTAGTTCACAGGCTCCGCAGCATTGTGCGCCGCTTGAAGCGTGGCCGTAATCGAATCTTGCGCAATGCTGACATTTGTCAAACCGGCCGCCCCGGGCAACCCGTGATGCAGTGCTTTGCTGTACAAAAAAAACATTCCGGCGTGGCGCGAGGTTCTCCCTTGAGAGGCACACAAACAAGGCCGCCGAACACGCCGCAAGTGCATGGAAAAAATGTACTTCACGCACTTTTGCAAGCACAGGAAAACACCGCGTCAAACTCTATCGCAGCGCGTAACTTGTTGATATCAAAAGACAACTTCGGACTTCTGAATTTGTGGCACAACTCCTGCGTTATGCATTGCGTGCAAGACGAAAGAGGTACACAAAATGAATGACAAAGCCAAGATTCTGGTGATCGACGACGAAGAGGTTGTGCGCCTGAGCTATATGCGCACCCTGGCAGGAGAACACTGCAACGTGCAGGTGGTCAAGAGCGGCCCGGAAGCGATTGAATTGATGGGCGAACATTCCTTTGACGTGGTGTTGCTGGACCTGCGCATGCCCGGTATGGACGGCATGTCGGTGCTCAAGGTCATCAAGGAAAGATGGCCCGAGTGCGAGGTGGTGATCATCACCGGCTACCCGGAAGTTGCCTCGGCCAAGCAAGCAGTTTCACTCGGCGCGTACGACTACTTGTCAAAGCCCGCCGGCCCGGACGACGTGATCAACGCTGCCAACGGCGCAATGATGCACAAGCGCTGGGCGCTGCGTTGCGACCAAACCGTGCATGGCGTGGCCTTGCATTAAACACGAGCGGATTTCAGGTTTCATTTTTCGTTGGTTCGATTTTTTAGGAGAAATAGCATGAGTGCATTGCGTAAAGTGTTGGTAGTCGATGACGACCCGGTCGTTGGCAAGAGCTTTAACCGTGTTCTGTCCCAAAAGGGCTACGTGGTGGTGACGGCAGAGAACGCCGCACAAGCGCTGGAGAAGATGCGCGAGCAGGAATACGACGTGGTTTTTTCCGACATCAAGATGCCCGGCATGAGCGGCATTGAATTGGCCGAAGAAATCAAGGCGCGCAAGCCCTGGACTCCGGTGGTAATCGTCACCGGCTACGGCTCCACCGCCAACCAGGAGCGGGCCAAGGCAGCAGGCGTTTCGGCGTTTTTGAACAAGCCACTGTCGCCCGAGATGATTGAAGAAAGCGCCGAGTTTGCAATGCAGCCCGCAGCGCCAGTGCAAGCAGAGCAGGTTGTGGCAGCACCCCCGGTGCAAGCGCAAGCACAACCCGAAGCGGTCAAGCAACGCGGACGCTTGGCCAATATTGGATTGTTCCTGGCGGCGCCGTTCATTGGTCTGGTGTATGCCGTGGCCCTGCCGTTTGTCGGCATGGGCATGCTGATCTGGACTGCGACCAAAGGCAAGGCCAACAAGCCTGATGCACAATAGGGCATTACTCGGCCTCGTGCCACTTGCAGTACATGCTTGAATCGATCAACGCCATGCGCACCGGGAAAGTTTGCTTTCCCGGTGCGCATGCGCTGGAATGAACTCCACAAGAGGGAAAGTCCCATGAATAGCTCCCACCCATTCACCGGCCTCATGGCCGGATTGCGCCCGAACCGACTCGTGATTGCGGGTTTGATCGGGCTTTTTATTGGCCTGGCCGGACTGAGCGCACAGGCCGAGGAAGTGGAACTGGCCAAGGCAGAAAAAGATTGCCTTGCCTGCCATGACAAGGAAGGCGTCAAGAAGACGCTGCAAAACGGCGAAGTGCTGTCGATGCGCATTTCGACCAAGGCCTATGTGGAGTCGATGCACAAGGAAAACAGTTGCGAAGACTGCCATGCCGATCTGGACGCCAAGACCCACGGCAAGGTCAAGAGCGACATCAAGAGCAAGCGCGACTTCACCGTGAGCCAAGGCGATGTCTGCAAGGAATGCCACAAGAAAAAATATGCCCAATATGATGACAGCGTGCACGCCGCACTGATCAAGGAAGGCAGCAAGAAAGCACCGCTGTGCTCGGACTGCCACAACCCGCATACCGTGCAGTCGGTCAAGCTTGTGCAACCGATTGAAGCCACCCCGTGTGTGAAGTGCCACGAGCCGATTTTCAAGGCCTATTCCAAGGACGTGCACGGACTCGAGCGCGTGGCCAAAGGCAAGTCGGCACCGCTGTGCTCGGACTGCCACCAGGCACACGATGTGAAGGCTGCCTCGCTAGGTGAAGGCGTCAAGGACACCTGCATCGGCTGCCACAAGGAAGCTCTTGCCCAACACGCCGACTGGTTGCCCAATACCGGACGGCACTTTGCAGCCATCTCCTGCCCCGCGTGCCACGCACCCAACGCCCAGCGCCGCGTCAACCTGCGCCTGTTTGACGGCGCCACCAATGCCCAAATCTCCGAGAAGTCAGGCGTGCCTCAGTTTGCGCGGTTGGCCAACGACGCCGATGCCAAGGGCATGGGGCTGGACGAGCGCGCCCTGTGGAGCCTGCTCAAGGAATTCAGCCAGGAAGGCGCTGACAACAAGACCGTGTTGCGCGGCCGCCTGGAAGTGCGCTCGGGCGTGGAAGCGCACCAGCTAAGCGAAAAGTCCAAGGCACTCAAGGACTGCAATGTCTGCCACAAGGAGGGCGCATCGCCCTTCCAGAGCGTGACGCTGACCATTGCCGGCCCGGACGGCAGGCCGCTGCGCCACGGCGTGCAAACGGCGGTGCTGAGCTCGCTCACATCGATGGACTCGGTACGCGGCTTCTACGCCATTGGCAGCACGCGCATCAAGCTGCTCGACATCCTGTTGGTGCTGGTGGTGGCAGGCGCCGTCTGCGTGCCGCTGGGCCACATGACCATCAAGCGCCTGTTCAAGGGCGTACGTGAGCGCCTTGAAGCCGAACGGCTGGCAGCCCAACACGCAGCCGCAGCGGGTGCGCCGCAGCCTGACGAAACAGCCCCGAAATAACAGGAAACCGCCATGAAAAAACTTTATATTCATCCGCTTCCGGTACGGATCTGGCACTGGACCAACGCTGTGGGCTTTGTGCTGCTGATCCTCAGTGGCCTGCAAATCCGCTACCTGGATCTGTTTCAGTGGGTCACCTTCCGCACCGCCGTGGTGGCGCACAACTGGATCGGCTTTGTACTGATTGCCAACTTCTTCATCTGGTTGGGCTTTTACCTGTTCAGCGACAAGATCAAGGTCTACCACCCGGAGCTGAGCCCCACCAAGTACTTCCAGGCCAGCTTCAAGCAGATTCAGTTCTACGGCTATGGCATCTTCCGGGGCGAGCCCAATCCGCACCACCCCAGCGCCTACCGCAAGTTCAACCCGCTGCAAAGCATGATGTACCAGATCATCATGATGATGCTGGTGCCAGCCCAGTTCTTCACCGGGTTGCTGCTGTGGGACGTGGCACGGTTCTCATCCATCGTCGAGGCGCTTGGCGGCCTGCGCGTGGTGGATACCGTGCACGTGCTGCTGTTCATCGTGTTCTCGGGCTTCATCGTCGTGCACGTCTATCTGGCCAGCCTGGGCCACACCCCTTCAGCGCACTTCAAGGCCATGCTCACGGGCTACGAAGAGATTGAGGACGAAGAAGAGCACCACTGAGCCGCGCAACGCGCTACACAAAGGGGGCATTCATGCTCCCTTTTTTTATGCGCCGGTGGGTTTTGCGCGCAAAGGACTCATGCATCGACCATCCGCTTGATATGGACCAGATGATTGAACTGCACTACAGCAATCTGACGGCAACTGTGGCTGTGGACAAGTTGGCGTAATACAACAAATACTTAAAAAGCATTGCCAATTAGAAAATAAAGAGGGGCTATGTTTTGCAAACCACTTACCATACCAGCAATGATAGTTTGCGTGAATATGTTGAGTTTGAAAAGACAAAACACTTATGAGAGAACTTGCAAGGTGGAACGAAAGCGTTAGTGTTGGCAATCTTGACATTGACAAGAGGCACAAACACCTATTCCGACTTTGGCAGGTGGCGTTGGATGTATTGGAAAATGAAATATTCGAGAAACACAAAACCCGCGAATACCTGAGCGATATTACGGAGGTTATGAGGCGCTGTTTTGCAACAGAGGAAATACTGATGGCAGACAATAGTTGCCCGTTAAAGAAGCAGCACGCAGCGGAGCACATTGTTTTCTGTAAACAACTAACAGAAGTCATCTCTCAAACTACATGCGACGCTGATGAACTGCACAGGGTCTTGCAGGATTGGACCAGCAGGCACGTGCCACAAATGGATGTGCTGTGCAAAGACTACTTTAAGCCCCCCAATGTGACCGAAGCCCTTAGAGTGGGCAATGACAGGCACCGGAGTTTCTGGGTTTTGCCAAGTTAAGGCGGGGCAGAGGGCGCAGCCCTCTGCTCTCGGCCACCCACCAAGCTACCCGTACAAAGTTCGATCCACCCGAGCAGCGAAGCTCAGGTTCCGTTGGCGTCGTCCGGGTCGTACTCGGTGTCGCGCACGCGGATGCTGTACTTCTTCATCAAGGCCTGGAAGTTGGAGCGTTGCATGCCGGTTTCTTCGGCGCTCTTGGTGACGTTGAAGGCGTTGCGTTTGAGCGTTTCCTGGATGAAGAGTTTTTCCACGTCCTCCACCGACTTCTCGCGCACCTGCTTCTTGATGCGCTTGAGGTCTTCACTGTTACGCGGCACTTCAAGATCGGTGCGAGGAAAGTTGTCGATGATGTTGACCAGATGCGCCTGGTGGATCACGTTGTCCGAGGCCAGGATTACGGCGCGCTGAATGGTGCTTTGCAGCTCGCGCACATTGCCCGGCCAGTCGTAGCCGACGAGCATGCTCATGGCGGCCTGCGATATTTCGGAGACCGGGCGCTCCAGTTCGTTGCAAAACAACTTGAGAAAGTGAAACGCCAGGGCCGGTATATCGTCGCGCCGTTCGCGCAGGGGCGGTGCGTGGATGGGAAAGACGTTGATGCGGTAGTACAGGTCTTCGCGGAACGTGCCCTCTGCGACCATCGCCTTGAGGTCCTTGTTGGTGGCGGTAACCAGACGCACATTGGTCTTTTGGCTGACGGTGCTACCCACGGGGCGGAACTCGCGCTCCTGGATCACGCGCAGCAACTTGGCCTGCGTGGTCAGCGGGATGTTGCCAAACTCGTCGAGGAACAGCGTGCCGTTGTTGGCCACGTCAAACATGCCGCGCTTGTTGGCCACCGCGCCGGTGAACGAACCCTTGGTGTGGCCAAACAGCTCACTCTCGAGCAGGTTTTCGCTCAGGGTGTTGCAGTCAACGATGACAAAGGGTTGGTCCTTGCGCAGGCTGTTGTAGTGGATGGCACGCGCGATCACCTCTTTGCCGGTACCGCTCTCGCCGGTGATGAGCACCGTGCTGTTGGTGGGCGCGGCCTTGGCAATCAGGCCAAAGACGGCCTGCATCGCCGCGCTGGAGCCAACAATGTTCTCGAAGTGATATTTGGAGCTCACTTCGCCACTGACGTCCTGGTTTTCCTGCAGCAAGCGCCGACGCTCCAGCGCGCGATCGACCACACGCTGCAACTCCTCGGGGTCAAACGGTTTGGAGAGGTAGTCAAAGGCGCCAAGCTTCATCGCCTTGACCGCCGTTTGCACCTGGGACAAGCCGGTCATCATGATCACGTCCACATCCGGGTGGCGCTCCTTGATGTGCTGAAGCACCTCCAGCCCATCGACCTTGGGCATCATGATGTCCAAAATGACGATGTCGTACTTGACTTCCTCAACTCGGCGCATCGCCTCCCAGCCGTCCATCAAGGTATCGACCACGTAAGACGGGTCGCTGAGGATGCGCTTGCAGCTGCGGATCAGAATTTCTTCATCGTCAACGATCAGTATCCTGGTACTCATGGGGTACTCTCACCTGTCTTGCGCTGTGTTTCACCGTGGGGGGCTTCCACCGGTAGATAGATACGGAACGTGGTTCCGGTACCAACGACACTTTCCACCTTGATCCCGCCACCGTGGGATTTGATGATGCCATAACTTACCGACAGGCCCAGGCCCGTGCCTTTGCCGACCTCCTTGGAGGTAAAGAAGGGGTCAAAGATGCGCTGCAGGTTGGCTTCGGGGATGCCGCAGCCGGTGTCCTGCACCGCAACTTCCACCATCGGCACCGGGTCCAGACCCGCCACTGCCGGGGCCTTGGAAAGATGGCGACGGCTGCTGATGCGCACCTGACCCTGGCCTTCGATGGCTTGTTCGGCATTGACAATCACGTTGAGCAGCACCTGCTTGATCAGGTCGGCGTCGCCCCAGACTGCGGGCAACTCGGGGTCGAGTTCGGTACTGATGTCCACCTGCTGCAAGGAGGCTGGCCGATCGACAAAATGCACGGTGTCTTCGATCAACTGGTTGAGGTTAAAAAAGCCCTTGACCGGCACCTTCTCGCGCGCAAAGTCGAGCAGCCGTCGGATGATGGCCGCGCAACGCTTGGTCTCGCGAATCACCAGGTCAAGGTCTTCTGCATCGGGTGAGCCGTCAGGCATCTTCTTGCGCAGCAGCGACGTAAAGGTCAGCACCCCTGTCAGCGGGTTGTTCAACTCGTGGGCAATGCCTGAGGCCAGCAGTCCGATGGCGGCGAGCTTTTCGCCTTGCGCCACTTCGGCCTGCGCCACCTGTAGTTCGTGGGTTTTTTCCTGCACCTTGGCTTCCAGCGTGTGCACCAGCTCCTGCGTTTCGGACATGGCGTTCTTGAGCGCCACCGTCATGTGGTTGAAGGACCCGGCAACGTGGCCAAAGTCGTCGTCGCTGCGCACCGGAATGTTGTGCTCCAGGTCGCCCAGGGCGATGCGCTTGGCACCGGTCTCCAGGTCTTTGAGCGGCAGGTAAATCAGGCGCTGCATCAGCAAGCCGATGCATACCGCCACCAGCAATACGCCACCGATAGACACCAGCGCCAGGTAGGTGGAGTGCAGTTGCAATTCCTTGTCAACGTCTTCCAGGGAGTAGGCGATATCGACAATACCCAGCACGGCCTGGTTGGCACGGTGCTCGTGGCATGAGGCCGATGAGCAGCTCGCCTCGTTGTTGATCGGGTGCATGGCCTCCAGCACGCGGTGGCCGCTGGCAGCGGTAAACACTTTCCAGCGCTTTTCATCGGGCAATTGGGTCAGCGGCGTGGCCGAGAGGTGGCAGTGGACACAGGGCTCGTCGGACTGCTCCACCGAGTAGCCCACCTCCGACGAATCGCTGGAGTGAATGATGGTGCCATCCTTGCTGATCACCCGCACGCGCTCAATGCCCTTTTGGCGGCCCACGTCCTGGATGATTTTTTCGGTCATGTCCTGCTGGTTGAGCATCATCGCGTAGCGCGTGCTCTTGACAATGACCTCGGAAAGCTGCACCACGTGGCGCGAAATTTCCTGCTGCAGGTGTTCGCGCTGGTACTGAACAATCATGTAGGGGAACAGCACCATCGCTGGCGCCAGCGCGATGGCCAAAAACAGACTGACTTTGAACTTGATTTGTTTCAAAAACATGTTGCAAACCCGCTCTTAGGGTTTGCACTGATTATGCACCCGCATACAGCGCGCAAGCCCTTCCCACGCAGGGTGCCCCAGCGCAAATTCTTGCGATTAGTCACAACAATGGCAAGGGAATCAGTGACAACCCTATCGGAGATTTCGCTGGCAACCGCTATAAACACCTCACCAAAGGATCGGGAGGCGTCGTGTTGTTTCTTCAACTCGTGATCAGCGGAGTTGCACAGGGGTGCATCTACGGTCTGATTGCCATGGGTTTCGTATTGATTTACAAGGCCACGGAAACCGTGAGCTTTGCCCAGGGCGAGCTGATGATGTTGGGTGCCTTTTGCGGCCTGGTGTGCATGACCTTGCTGGGCTTTCCCTACTGGCTGGCCATACTTTGCGCGATTGTCGGCATGGCGTTGTTCGGCGTGGTGCTGGAGCGCACCGTGATACGCCCCATTCTGGGGCAGCCGGCTTTCTCGGTGGTGATGCTGACCATTGGCGTGGGCTATGTGGCGCGCGGCTTTATCACCATGCTGCCTGGCATGGGCACCGACACCCAGGCGCTGCCCGTGCCCTACAAAGACCAGATCTGGAACGTGGGCGCGCTGGTGCTCAATGTGGAGCACATGGCCGTGATTGCCGCCACCGCCGTGCTGTGCGTTGCGCTGTATGCCCTGTTTCGCTACAGCAAGCTGGGCATTGCCATGCAGGCGGCTTCGCAAAACCAGTTGGCTGCTTACTACATGGGCATTCCGGTGCAGCGACTCAATGGCATCGCCTGGGGCCTGGCCTCGGGCGTGGCGGCGATTGCGGGGCTGCTGCTGGCACCCATCACCTTTGTCCATGCCAACATGGGCTTTATCGGCCTGAAGGCTTTTCCGGCCGCCGTGGTGGGCGGTTTTGGCAGCTTGCCCGGAGCGATTGTGGGCGGGTTGGTGATTGGCATTGTGGAGTCGCTCTCGGGCTTCTATTTGCCCGACGGCTTTAAGGACACGGCGGCCTACATCGTGGTGCTGGTGATGCTGATGGTTAAACCCAACGGACTTTTCGGTGAGAAGTTGAGGAAGAAAGTCTGATGCGTTTCATCTTCAAGACCCACTACGCCCAGGACATCGTGCTGGCCAAGCACGGTGGCCATTGGTTCTGGTACGGCGCGCTCATGCTGCTGCTGCTGGCTGCACCCTGGCTGTTTGCCGAATACTGGCTGGCCCAGATGACGCTGGTGCTGATTTACTCCATTGCCGGTCTGGGCATCATGTTGCTGGCGGGCTTTACCGGATTATTTTCCATGGGCCACGCTGCCTTTCTGGGCGTGGGCGCATACACCCACGCGGTGCTGACCAATATGGGGGTGCCCTTTCCGCTGGCACTGGCTTGCGCGGCCGCGCTCTCGGCGCTGGTGGGCGTGGTGGTGGGGTTGCCGGCGTTGCGCGTCAAAGGGATTTATCTGGGAATTGCAACCCTGTCGTTTGGCTTTATCGTTGAAGAAGTGCTGGCGCGCTGGGAGTCGGTCACCGGAGGCAACGCCGGGATCCACATCAAGAAGCCCAACCTGTTTGGCTGGGTGCTCGAAAGCGGCGACCAGTTCTACTACCTGTGTCTGGTGATCACGGTGGCTGCCACACTGGGCATTTTGAACCTGCTGCGCACGCCCACCGGGCGCGCCTTTGTGGCGATTCGCGATTCGGAAATTTCTGCCCAAAGCATGGGCATTCACCTGGCCTACTACAAGACGCTGTCATTCTCGCTATCGGCGGCGCTGGCGGGTGTGGCCGGTGCGCTGTACGCGCACAACCTGCAATTCATCTCGCCCGACCAGTTCAACATCCTCCAGTCAATCGACCTGCTGCTGATGATCGTGATTGGCGGAGTCGGGTCGGTGCACGGCGCTTTCCTGGGTGCCATCTTCCTGATCAGCATGCCGCAACTGATCTCGATGACCAAAGACTATCTACCTGCTGCCGTGGGCCAGGCACCGGGCCTGCAGGCCTTTGTCTATGGCGTGGTGCTGATTGCCTTTGTGCTGTTTGAGCCGATGGGGCTGTACGGGCGCTGGCTCAAAGTGCGCACCTATTTGCAGATGTTCCCGTTCTACCGCAAGGGTATGTTCAAACGGCAGAAGTCGTTTCAGAAATCGGACCGGCTCAAATGAATCCCCCACTCCTTTCTGCCCAACACCTGAGCGTGCGCTTTGGCGGCGTGCTTGCGGTCAATGACGTGAGCTTTGACGTCCAACAAGGCGAAGTCTTCACCCTGATTGGCCCCAATGGCGCAGGCAAGACCACGGTGTTCAACCTGATCAGCCGCATCTACACCCCCACCAGCGGCGAGATCGACTACCTCGGACCCCAAGGCATGCTCAAACTGACTGAGCAGCCGCCCCAGAACGTGGCCTCGCTGGGCATTGCGCGCACTTTCCAGAACATCGAACTGTTCGAACACGCATCGGTGTTGCACAACCTTTTAATCGGACGCCACACCCACCGCAGCACAGGCTTGTGGCAAGACCTGTTTTTTACGCGCGAAGCGCGTGAGGCAGAACTGGCGTCGCGCGAAAAGGCCGAGGAAGTAATCGACTTTCTGGGCCTGCAGCACCACCGCGACTCTTTTGTCGCGGGCCTGCCCTATGGCGTACGCAAGGTGGTGGAGCTGGCGCGCGCGCTGTGCACCCAGCCCAAGCTGCTGCTGCTCGACGAGCCATCGTCCGGGCTCAATGTCGAAGAAACCGACGACATGGCTTTCTGGATTCAGGACATCAAGAACGACCTGGGCATTACGGTGCTGATGGTCGAGCACGACATGGGCCTGGTGTCCAAAGTGTCTGACCGCGTGCTGGCCATGAACCAGGGCGAGGTGCTGGCCATGGGTAGCCCTAAGGAAGTGCAGAACGACCCCCGGGTGGTGGAAGCCTACCTGGGCACGGTGGACGATGTCGCGTCACTGCGCCGAAACACCCCTGACACTGCGGAGGCCCGATGAGCCTGCAGCCGCCCCCGATCAGCGACCAACCTGTGCTCAAGTTGCTCAACGTGGAGAGCGCCTATGGCCCGATCAAGGCCATCCGCGGCGTGAGCCTGCAGGTGCGACGCAGCGAAATTGCCACCGTGCTGGGCTCCAACGGCGCGGGCAAGACCACCATCCTGAAAACCATCTCGGGCATCATCGATCCGCGCAAGGGCTCGATCGAGTTCAAGGGCGAAGACATTACCGCACAAGACCCTGCCTTCATCGTCCAGCAGGGCTTGAGCCATGTGCCCGAAGGGCGCGAGGTGTTCCCCCTGCTGAGCGTGCACGACAACCTGCTGATGGGTGCCTATACCCGCACCGACCGCGATGGCGTGGCCTTCGACATGGAGGCGGTGTACACCTATTTCCCGATCCTGCGCGAGCGCAGTACCCAGGATGCAGGGCTGCTCTCGGGCGGCCAGCAACAAATGCTGGCAATCTCGCGCGCGCTCATGGCCAACCCCGACCTGATGCTGCTGGACGAACCCAGCCTGGGCCTGTCGCCCAAGCTCACCAAGGAGATTTTCGAAATCGTGGTGCGCATCAACCGTGAGCGCGGCACCACCATCTTGCTGGTCGAGCAAAACGCCAACATGGCACTCAATGCGTCCGACTACGGCTACGTGCTGGAAAACGGCCGCATCGTGATGGAAGACACCTGCGCCCACCTGCGCGACAAGGACGACATCCGCGAGTTCTATCTGGGCCTCAAGGAAGACGGCGTGCGCGGTGAGCGCCGCTGGAAAAAGAAGAAGACGTGGAGATGAGCATGCAAGGCTTGTGGGACACCTCTTCAATCCAACCCTGCCACGACATCGTCATGGAAGGCGAAACCATTCCCGCCATCTTCTGGAACGCGGTGCGCAAGCGCGGGCCTGATGTGTGGATGCGCCAGAAGCACCTGGGCCTGTGGCGTAGCTGGACCTGGAACCAGACCGCGCAGGCCGTGGGCGAAATTGCCGCTGGCCTGATGCGCCTGGGCTTTGCCAAGGGCGAATGCGCCTCCATTCTGGCCAACACCGTGGTCGAATGGGTGTGCGCCGATCTGGCCATTCTGTCGGCAGGCGGCGTCTCCAACGGCATTTACCCCACCGATGCGCCCAGCCAGGTGCAGTACCTGTGCGAAGACTCGCGCAGCGTGGTGCTGTTTGTCGAGGACGACGAGCAGCTCGACAAGGCGCTGGAAGTGCGCCAGCAGTTGCCCCTGCTGCGCAAGATCATCGTCATGGACATGAAGGGCCTGCGCGAGCTCGACGACCCCGGCGTGATGAGCCTGGATGCGCTGCGCCAACTCGGGCGCGACTACCTGCGCGGCGCCGATGGCGCAGCGGAACTGGAGCGCCGCTGGCAGTCGTGCCGCCCTGAAGACCTGGCGATTCTGGTTTACACCTCGGGCACTACCGGCCGACCCAAGGGCGCAATGCACCTGCACCAGGGGCTGGTATATACGGTGCGCGGCTACAACACGTTGGTGGCCCAGGACGCGCGCGACGAACGTATGTGCTTTCTGCCGCTGTGCCACATTGCCGAGCGCATGGGCGGCGAGTACTTTGCGCTCTACACCGGGTCGATCCTCAATTTTGTCGAGAACCCGGAAACCATTCCCGAAAACGTGCGCGAGATCGCGCCCACGGTATTTACCGCCGTTCCCCGGGTGTGGGAGAAGTTTTACTCGGGCGTGATGATTGCCCTCAAGGAAGCCGGTGCCGTGCAGCAGGCCGCCTATGCCTGGGGCATTGGCGTGGGCGGCGCCATTGCCGAGCGTGTGCTGGCGCAGCAGCCAGTTGGCCTGTGGCTCAAGCTCCAGTTCACGCTGGCACGCTGGCTGGTACTCAATAATGTGCGCAAGCTCATCGGCATTCACCGCGCACGCTTTCTGGTAACGGGCGCGGCACCGATCTCGCCCGACCTGGTGCGCTGGTACCTGGCGCTGGGTGTGCCGATGCTCGAAGTCTGGGGCATGACCGAAACCTGCGGCGCCTCCACCGGCGTGCCCATCGACTGCATCAAGCCCGGCTCGATCGGCCCGGCTGCGGCGTTCAACGAAGTGCGGCTCGACCCCGCCACCGGCGAAATTCTGGTGCGCGGCAAGAATGTGTTTGCCGGTTACCTGAACCTGCCGGAGAAAACAGCAGAGACCATCACGCCGGACGGCTGGCTGCACACCGGCGACGTGGGTGTGGTCGATGAACAGGGGTTCTTTCGCATCACCGACCGCATGAAGGACATCATCATCACGGCCGGTGGCAAGAACGTTACCCCCAGCGAGTTGGAAAACGACCTGAAGTTTTCGCCCTACATCACCGATGCGGTGGTGATTGGCGACAAGCGTCCTTACCTCACGGTGATCATCATGATCGACCAGGAAAATGTGGAGAAGTTTGCCCAGGACGCCGACGTGCCTTTTAGCAACTACGCCTCGCTCACGCGCGCGCCGCAGGTGCAGGCGCTGATCCAGGCCGAGATCGAGCGCGTCAACAAGAAGTTTGCGCGGGTCGAGCAGATCAAGAAGTTCTTCCTGCTGGAGACCCAGTTGTCGGCCGAGGACGAAGAACTCACGCCCACCATGAAACTCAAACGCAAGCTGGTAGAGAGCAAGTACGCCCCCCAGATTGAAGCCATGTACCAACCCTTTTCCCACCCACCCCAGGAGACTTGAAATGAAACTAAAAACCACGGTAACCCTCGCAGCACTGGCGCTTGCCGCCACCGCTGCCATGGCCGCAGACCAGCAAGGTGTCACCAAGACCGAAATCCTGGTCGGCAGCATTCAGGACTTGTCCGGCCCGCTGGCGGGCTACGGCAAGCAATTGCGCAACGGCATGCAACTGCGCGCCGAAGAGCTCAATGAGCAAGGCGGCGTGCACGGACGCAAGATCCGGCTGGTGATTGAAGACGACGGCTACGACCCCAAGAAGTCGGTGCTTGCGGCGCAGAAGTTGGTGAATCAGGACAAGATCTTCATCATGGCCGGCCATCTGGGCACAGCCCAAAACCTGGCAGCCATGCCGGTCCAGTTCGAGAAGAACGTGGTCAACCTCTTTCCCCTGACGGCTGCGCGCGAAATGTACGAGCCGCTGCACCGCCTGAAGTACTCCTTTGCCGCACCCTACTACGACCAGATCCGCATCAGTCTGCCCAAGATGGTTAAGGACAAGAGCGTGAAAAAGATCTGCTCGATTTACCAGGACGACGACTTCGGGCTGGAAGTGCACCGTGGCGCGGAAGCCGGCTTGAAGACCATTGGCATGGAACTCGCCGAGAAGACCAGCTTCAAGCGTGGCGCGACCGACTTCTCGTCGCAAGTCGCCAAGATGAAAGCTGCCGGCTGTGAACTGGTGGTGCTGGGAACCATCATCCGCGAAACCATTGGCACCATTGGCGAGTCGCGCAAGACCGGCTTCAACCCGATCTTTCTGGGCTCCAGCGCTGCCTACACCGACCTGATCCACAAGCTCGGCGGCAAGGCCATGGACGGCATGTACGCCACCATGACCGTGGCCAATCCCTATCTGGACGACGCATCACCGGCAATCCGCTTCTGGGCCGCCAAGTACAAGACCAAGTTCAACGAAGACCCGGCCGTGTTCTCGGTCTACGGCTATCTGGTGATGGACACCTTTATCTCGGTGGTTGAAAAAGTGGGCCCCAACCTGACGACCGACAACTTCGTCAAGACCATGGACACCATGAGCTTCACCGACCCGTTGTTTGGCAGCGCGCCTTCCAACTACACACCCACCAAGCGCCTGGGCAGCGAAGTGTCGCGCCTGTCGCAAATCCAGGATGGCAAATGGAAGGTGGTTTCCGACTACATCAGCGACGCTCCGGCAGCGCCTGCGGCCAAGGCCCCTGCAACAACTGCAACCAAGGCGCCCGCCAAGAAGTAGCCATCACGAAATGATGTAAGCCCCCGCGCCGGTGGAGAGCAGCTTTCCATCGGCGCCCAAAAATTCCATACGGGTGGAGCCCACGCGTGAACCCAGGCGCATGACCTCGGCGCGCAGTTCAAAGCGCTCGCCAATACCAGGGCGCAGGTAATCCACACGCAGGTCGATGGTTCCGAGCTTGGAGAACCGGTGCAGGCGCTGCAACGGCGGCTCGTCCATGTGGCGCGCGCCAATCGCCGCCATCACCGCCACGCCGCCCATGGCGTCCAGCCCCGCGCTGATCACGCCGCCGTGCAGCCGGTTGAAACTGAAATGTCCCACCAGTTCGGGCTTCATGTCGATATGCGCCACCACCTTGCCGGGTGTGATGGACGAAATCTTCAGACCGAGCACCTGGTTGAAAGTGATCAGATCCTCAAAAATGTGTTTCAGTCCCTGAACGAACTCGGGTTCAAACTCGATGGGGGCCGCCTCGGCGGCATGGGCAGATTGTTTTTTGGGCATGGTGCAGTATCACAGGCCCAACTGACGCGAGGCCAACTCTTTCATTATCTCTTCGGTTCCGCCGCCGATCATCATCACCTTGACCTCGCGGTAGATGCGCTCGCAGGCGGTGCCGCGCATATAGCCCATGCCCCCCAGAATCTGCACCCCCTGGTCGGCGCAAAACTGCATGGTCTGGGTGGCGTGGTTCTTGAGCAGACACACCTGTGCCACCCATTCTGCGCCCTTGTCGGCCTTGTTGCCCGAATCGGCCCGCGCCGACACGGCGTTGAGCCAGGCCCGGGTGGACTCGATGCGCATCAACATGTCCATGAACTTGTGGCGCACCACCTGGTGGTCGATGATGGCGCTGCCAAACGTTTTACGCTGCCGCGCCCAGGAAAGGGCCTCGTCGTAACAGCACTGCGCAAAGCCCAGCGCCATCGCCGCCATGGACAACCGCTCGCCGTTGAAATTGGTCAGGATCATCTTGAAGCCCGCGCCCTCTTCGCCCACCAGGTAACGCGCGGGCACACGCACACCGTCAAAGCGCAGTTGCGCGGTGTCCGAGCACAGCCAGCCCATTTTCTTGAGTGGGCTGCGTGACAGACCGCTGGCGTCACCCGGCACCATCAGCATGGAAATGCCCATGGGCCCCTTGTTGCCGGGATCGGTGCGCACCGCCACCGTGAACCAGTCGGCGCGCATGCCGGAGGTGATGAAAACCTTTTCGCCGTCGACCACGTAGTCGCCGCCGTCCAGGCGCGCCGTGGTGCGCAGCGCCGACACATCGGTCCCGCCGCCGGGCTCGGTAATGGCCAGTGCGGCAATCTTTTTGCCTGCCAAAACGTCGGGCACAACTTCACGCTGCAACTCAACTGAGCCGTGGCGCACCACCGGTGGCAAGCCGATGTTGTGACTAAACAGGCTTGCCATCAGACCGCCGCTGCCCGCGCTGCGCGCCAGTGCAATCGTCAAGGCATTGCGCAGTGCCCAAGGCGCAGGCGACCCGCCCAATTCCTCGGGATAGCCCAGGGCCAGCCAGCCCATGTCGGCCGCGCGCTGGTAGAGCGCGCGCGGAAAGGTGCCTGCCTCCTCCCACTCGCCCAGGTGGGGTGCCACTTCGGTCTTGACGAAGCGACGCGCCGCGTCTTCAACCTGGGCGATGTCTTCGGCGCTAAGGGTCGGTTGCGTCATGGCATGTCCTCAAAAATCTTCGGAGTGATGGCGCGGTGAAAGCCGTTGAAGGGCTTGACTGCATCGCGCTGCTGGACTTTGCTGTCCGGGATGCGCATTGGCCAGCCGATGCGCGCCTGCGGTCGGGCACCGTCGATGCGCAGCGTGGTGCCGCTGATAAAGGCTGCCGCCGGACTCAACAGGAAAACGATGCCCGCAGCAGTTTCGGCCTCGGTGCCGAAGCGACCGGCGGGAACGGTCTTGACCATTTCACGGATCAGTGGCAC
>CAIPBW010000004.1 GCA_903863395.1 uncultured beta proteobacterium | reverse complement strand
GCGTCTGGTGGCAAACCACCTCGGACACAGCAACCACGGAAATCGAACGGTCAGTGTGGCAGATCAACCCCCGCTATTCAAGCTGGAATGACCCGTTGGAATAACTTGTTACAACTTAGTTGGCGGCGTCGCTGTGGCGCGTCAATGGCACCTTAGCGGCTGCGTCCGTCGCGGTAGTTGCCGCCAATCTTGCCGCCAATGCCGCTGGCCAGGGCCAGCCGCGCCGAGGCTGCTCCTGCGTGGGCATGGGTGATGGCCAGGCCCAGTGCGTCGGCAGCGTCGGGCCCGGGCAGGCCCGGCAGGGCCAGCAGGCGCTGCACCATCGACTGGATTTGCTGTTTGTCGGCCCGCCCGTAGCCCGCCACTGCCTGCTTCATCTGCAGGGCGGTGTACTCGGCCACCGCCAGATTGGCTGACACCAGCGCCGTGATGCAGGCGCCGCGCGCCTGGCCCAGCAGCAAGGTGGACTGCGGGTTGACGTTGACAAACACGATTTCGACCGAGGCGCAGTCGGGTTGGTAGCGCTGCACCACTTCGCCAATGCCGTCAAACAGTACCTTCAGGCGCGCGGGCAACTCGCCCTTTTGCAGGTGCTGGGTGCTGATGGTGCCGCTGGCCAGGTAGCGCAGCGCGCCGCCCTGGGCTTCGATTACGCCAAAGCCGGTGGTGCGCAGGCCCGGATCAATTCCCAGAATTCGCATAGGGGATGCGCCTTAGATGTTGAAGTACCAGCGCGCCGAGTGGTACATCACCGGTGCGGCAAAGCACAGCGCGTCCACCCGGTCGAGCAAGCCACCCGCGCCGGTAACCGAGCGGCCCTGCGCGCCCCAGTTGGGAATGCCACGGTCGCGCTTGAGCGCCTTCATCACAAAGTGCCCCATGGAGCCAGCCACGCTGGCGATAAAGGCAAAGGCAAACGCCGTGCCCGGCACCCACGGTGTAATGCCTGCCAGCAGGGCACCGAGCAGGCTGGCCACGATGATGCCAATCCACCAACTGCGCCAGTTGAAGCTCTGGCTGATGGCCGGTGCCACCGGTGGGCGCTTGAGCTTGCGCGCGGCCAGGTGCTGCGTGACCATGCAGGTTTGCACCACGATCACCAGGAAGAACACCAGAAAGGCGTTGCGGCTTTGGTATTCGGGAAACTTGAGCAGCAGCAGCGCGGGCACATGGCTCATGCCGTAGATGCAAACCATGATGCCCCACTGCAGCTTGGCGTTGCGCTCCAGAAAGCGCAGCGGGTCGTTGGCCAGCGCGCTGGCCAGGGGCAGCGCCAAAAACACATAGACCGGGATGAACACCGCAAACATGTCAAAGTGGCCCGCGCCCACCAGCCAGTACTGCACCGGCAGCACCACAAAAAACGCCAGCACCAGGCTGCGGTGGTCGCCCCGGCGTGTGGGCGAGAGCGTGAGAAACTCGCGCAGCCCGAAAAACGACACCAGCGCATACAGGCTCAGCGCCACCCATTCGCCCGTAACCCAGCTCACCCAGAACACCAGAATCATGAACCAACTGGTGCGCAGCATGGTCTCGATATTGGCCAGTTCGGAGCGGTCGTGCTGGGCGGTGGCCTCGTCGCGCGACTCGCGGATCGAGAGCACAAAGGTGGTAACGCTGGCCAGCAACAGCAGGCCAAACACCAGCACAAACAAAGCCCCGATCTGCTGCGTGGCGTTGAGGTCTCTGAGATAGTGGTACATGGCGGGGGCTCACACGTCGCGCAGGGCGATTACGGCGTTGCGGGCACGCTCTAAAAACGCGGCGCGCTCTTCGCCCGGCGTGAGCGTAATGGGTACGCCAAAAGTCACCGAGCACAGCACCGGCACCGGCACCACCTCGCCCTTGGGCAGCACGTGCTGCACGTTGTTGATCCAGGCTGGCACCAGCACCACAGCCGGAAACTTGCTCGCCAGGTTGTACAGCCCGGCCTTGAACGGCTGGGGCAACTCGGCATAGCCGCGCGTGCCTTCGGGGAACAGGATGATCGAGTCGCCGTTGAGCAGCGCCTCAAACAGCGGCTCCAGCGGGTCTTCGCCGGTGCTGCGGTCGCGCGAGACGTAGATCACGTTGAACACGGCGGTGGTAATCCACTGCTTGAACGGCGTCTTGGTCCAATAGTCTTTGGCGGCAATGGCGCGGGTGACGCCACGCAGCTCTTTGGGCAGCGCCGCCCAGATCATCACCAGATCGGCGTGGCTTTGATGGTTGGCAAAGTAGATGCGCTGCTCGGCCTTGGGCGGGCACCCATACCAGCGCGCTTGCGACCCGGTCAAGACCCGGATCAGCCCCAACAGAAAGTAACTCATCAGCTTGGCCAGCATGCAGCGATGATAACCAAGTGGGGTGGGGCAGGGGCCTCGGTTTGCGCCGTCGCGCTTATCAAGGGTGCATCAAGGCAGTTGCGCCCCACCCATGCGGGCGGCGATAACGGCGGAGCGCTCGGCCAGGTAGCTGGAGTTGGGTAGCTTCTCGAAGTAGCGCGGGCGCGGCAGCATGACGGCCAGGCGTGCGGCTTCGAGGGGGCT
>CAIPBW010000003.1 GCA_903863395.1 uncultured beta proteobacterium | reverse complement strand
CTTTGCCTTGCTGTAGAACATGTCGACAAACCATTTCTCGTCGATCGCCACTGTGACGCCGATCTCTGGCGTCACAGTGAACTTGGATTCCACCGTGAGCTTGGTCGGGTTGGAGGGTGTGCCACCGGTCAAGCGCGTGAGTGTGCCGCTGCCCTGTTCGTTGAAGAAGTAGGCATAGGTCACGCCCAGTCCGACGTAGGGGCGCACCTTTGCGGCGGCTTCCATAAAGCGGTACTGCAGGAACAACGTGACTGGCAGAGCTTGCACTTCACCGATCTGGCCCACACCCTCGGTGGCACCTGCGCCATAGAGGGCGTGCTTGAAAGGTAGTGCCAGCGGCAGGTCGACCGAAACGTTGTCGGTGACCATGTAGGTAATGCCACCGGCAAGCTGGCTGGCCTCGCCGGTATTAACCTGTGTTCCGGTGTTGGTGCCGACGATATAGAGGCTTGGAGCACTCAGGTTTTCGCTTGGGTTGGCCGGCGTGAGCCTGGCGACACCAGCGCGCGCCATCCAGGTGCCGGCCGTTTGGGCGTAGACGCTGCCTGCAGTCAATGCAGCGGCGAGTGCGAGGAACTTCAGTTGGTTTTTCATGTGGTTTTCTCCTGAAAGTTCTTGGGGTTAGAGCCAGCCGGCCTTGGCCAGATAGGTGGCAATCAGTTGTGCCTGCAGCCTATGCACGAAGGGTGTGGGGTGTACACCGTCGGCAAACATGTAGTGCGAACTGTCGCCCGCGACGGTGGTTGCGGCACTGCAGATCAATGAGGTGGGCAATGGCAGGACAGCTAGGTTACAGGCCGTGGCGGTGACATTGCTCAGGGCATAGCGCTCCGGGTGGTTGACCTGGTCTTGCACGTTGGAGAACGCATCTACCAGAACCACGCCGGGTGTTCCCGCCAAGTTGGCTTGCAACGCACTATTGAAGGCTGTGGTCATGGCCAGAATCAGCGGTTTGGTTTCCGGGGCGGCATTGGCCATGGGCGTCAGGCTGACGTCGGGCAGATTGCTCACCACCACGTGGGTGGCGCCTTTGCCGACGATGCTGGTTTTGACATAGCCCGCCAGCTTGGTCGCTGCGATGGCCATGCCGGTGACAGCGGCCGCGGCACCGTCACCTGCTGCGTATGCATTGCCGGCAGTCAGGGCGGCGGCTCCGGCTGTGTTTCCAATGGCAACAGCGTTGGCAACTGCAGTGTTGGTGTAGCCATTGAGCGCAGCGTGAGTCGCGGCACCTGTCGCGGCAGCCGTCACCAGACTGGTGGGTGTGGCGGTCGTCTTGGCAGCTTCGGTCTGTAGGGCCAAGCCAATGGCCCCCGCAGCAGCGGCCTGGTTGGCAGCGGGTGCGCCAGCCATAAACTGACCTACCAAGGATTGGGCGAATGCAGCATTCCCAGCAGCCGTAGCATCGGCCTTGAGCTGGTCGGTCAAGCCAAAAATGTCGTTGGCACCGGCCAGCACCGTCACCAATTGGGTGTCGGTGAAGTTGGCCGAGCCGTTGTCAATCGCGTAGTTCGCAATTTGCGTGACCACCGGGTGTGTCAGCGCACCGGTGATGTCACCCGCGCCGGTGGCGTTGCCTACACCCTTGGGGTTTTCCACCCGGGCTCCACCTTGGGCGTAATTTCT
>CAIPBW010000002.1 GCA_903863395.1 uncultured beta proteobacterium | reverse complement strand
TTGAAGTTCAGGCCGCCGAGCTTGGCACCGGTGGTGGTGGCCAGCACCGTACCAGAGACGCCATAGCGCTCCAGGCATTTTTCGACCAGCGACTCGGCCAGCACCAGCAGGCCGCGCGGCGTGTCCACCAGCGCATAGCTCAGTTCGGGGTGGGCATTGAGCGCCTGGTTGGCCGGAATGGTCCAGGCGGTGGTGGTCCAGATCACCACAAAGGCCGACTTGGGGTTGCCCGGCAACGCTTCCAGACCAAAGGCCTGCGCCAGGGCCTGTTTGTCGGCAGCCTCAAAGGCCACGTCGAGCGTGTCGCTCTTCTTGTCGGCGTATTCGATTTCAAACTCGGCCAGGCTGGAGCCGCAGTCAAAGCACCAGTACACGGGCTTCAAGCCACGGTAGACAAAGCCGCGCTCGATCACGCGCTTGAAGGCGCGGATTTCGCCCGCCTCGTTGGCCGGGTCCATGGTGCGGTAGGGGCGCTCCCAGTCGCCCAGCACGCCCAGGCGCTTGAAGTCTTCGCGCTGCTGGTCGATCTGCTCGGTGGCGTAGGCGCGGCTCTTGGCCTGCATGTCGTCGCGCGAGAGGTTGCGGCCATGGAGCTTTTCAATCGCGTTTTCAATCGGCAGGCCGTGGCAGTCCCAGCCGGGGATGTATTGCGCGTCAAAGCCGGCGAGCTGCTTGGACTTGACGATCATGTCCTTGAGCACCTTGTTGAGTGCGTGGCCGATGTGCAGCTTGCCGTTGGCGTAGGGCGGGCCGTCGTGCAGCACAAACAAGGGTGCGCCGACGCGGGCCTGGCGCAGGCGCTGGTACAGGCCGCCGGTGTTCCACTGCTGCACCCATTGCGGCTCGCGCTTGGGCAGGTCGCCCCGCATGGGGAAGGGCGTGTCGGGCAGGTTCAGGGTGCTGCGGTAATCAACTTTGTCGGTCATGGCGGGTCTCAATGGCGGGAATTCTGGGGGGCGGGCCCTGCGGCACACAAGCCGCAGGCACGAGAGGCAAACGATGCAGGGACGCGGGGCGAGGTGCGTCGAGCAAGCCCGGTCAAATTCGTGCGGTCAGCCAGGCACGCGCATCTTCACAGTCTTGGCGTATGCCCTGGGTGAGGGCGTCCAGACCGTCGTATTTCAGCTCGTCGTGTAATTTGTGCAGAAGTTCCACGCGGATGATTTTACCGTAGGCCCCTTCGGCACCAAGCTGCTCGGGCCAGTCCAGGCAATGCGTCTCCAGCAGCACGCGCCCGCCGTTGACGTCGTTGGGGTCCAGCGAGGGGCGCACGCCCAGATTGGCCACGCCTTGCAATGGCTTGTGCAGCAGCCCGTGCACCAGCACCACAAAGATGCCGCTGGCGGCGGGTTTCCAGTGGGCAAAGCGCAGGTTCAGGGTCTTGAAGCCAAGCGTGCGCCCGAGCTTGCGCCCATGCACCACATGGCCCGAAATGCAGTACGAGCGCCCCAGCAAGCGCGCTGCGTCGCGCATGCGGCCCTGGCCCAGCGCTTCGCGCACTGCCGAGCTTGACACCCGCAGGCCGTGCACCTCGTAGCTGTTCATGCGGGCCACGTCAAAACCCTGCGCTTCGCCTGCCGCGTCCAGCAGCGCGTAGTCGCCCGCGCGCTTGGCACCAAAGCGGAAGTCGTCGCCCACCAGCACATAGCGCGCGCCCAGGCCACGCTGCAGCACGTCTTCGATGAACGCCTGCGGCGCCTGCGCCGCCAGGCGCGCGTCAAAGGGCAGAACAATGGTTTGGTCCACGCCGCAGTGCGCCAGGTCTTCGAGCTTGTCGCGCAACGTGCCCACCCGCGCCGGGGCCAGCTCGGGCTGGCGGTACAGGGCGGCAAAGTAGTCGCGCGGGTGCGGCTCAAAGGTCAGCACGCAACTGGGCACGCCGCGCTGCTGCGCCTCGCCACGCAACAGCGCCAGCATGGCCTGGTGGCCACGGTGCACGCCGTCAAAGTTGCCAATGGTCAGCGCGCACGCAGGGGCCACGCCAGGATGGTTGAAACCGCGAAAAACCTTCATGAATCTGTTGTGTTTTGGATGGCAGCGGGGTCTGTGCGCAGGGCTGCGTTCAACGTGTTGCCACAGAATAAGGTTATATTGTGACGCAGTGGCCGCATCCTGGTGGTGGGCCACCCCGGGGCAGAGAAGTACTTGGCGTGTAGCTGGTTGGTTAAACCGTTGCAGGAGGGGTGTTTTGAAAGTCTTGAAATTGTCGGCGCAGGGCTTGCCGCAGTCGTGGATTTCGCTGGAGCAGGCGGTCATCCACTACGCTGCGGGTGAGGTGCGCTGGGAGTCGGGTGGAGAGGTGGCGGTGTTTCGAGGCGGCCACAACGCCCAGACCGGCCGCCAGTCGATCATCCGGGTCAACAGCATCATTGGCACCAAGGGCGTGCCCGCCATCAATCCGTTTCAACTGCGCCCGGGCCTGACCAACGCCAAACTGTTTGCCCGCGACCGCAACGTTTGCGCCTATTGCGGCCAGCGCCTGCACGATGAAGACCTGACGCGCGAGCACATCATCCCCTTTGCCCAAAACGGCGTGGACACCTGGATGAACGTGGTCACCGCGTGCCGCGCCTGCAACCACCGCAAGAGCCACCGCACACCCGAGCAGGCCAACATGCCGCTGCTCTACACCCCGTATGTGCCCAGCCTGTGGGAAGACTTCATCCTGCGCAACCGCCGCATCCTGGCCGACCAGATGGAGTTCCTCATAGCCCACGTCCCCCGCTCCTCGCGCCTGCTGGCGTAACGCCAGGCATCCGCTTTCTGGCCACGCTCTGTGTAGGAGCCCGCCTGCTGGCGAAGGATGTTCAATGGCAACGGCGTAGTAAGGGGCAGTGGGTCTGAGTAAGGAAGGGGCCATGGGGTCAGATCACGATTCAGGACGAGGGCTTTGCCGGAGACCAACTGTGCTGAACGAAATCGTGCTCTGACCCCAGGGCCCCGGTGTAGCCGGAGAAAGACACCTTTCTCAACCGA
>CAIPBW010000001.1 GCA_903863395.1 uncultured beta proteobacterium | reverse complement strand
CCAAACTGCCACACCCCCTGCGGGTGAAGCGCTCAAGGTTGGCTTTTTGTACGTTACACCGTTGACCGACGCGGGCTGGGTACACCAGCACGAGTTGGGTCGGCGCGCCATGGATGCGGCGCTGGGCAAGGCGGTGCAATCGACCTATGTGGAAGGCGTGGCCGAGGGGCCGGACGCCGAGCGCGTGCTGCGTGATCTGGTGCGCCAGGGCAATACGCTCATCTTTACGCCCAGCTTTGGCTACATGGAACCCACGCTCAAGGTGGCGCAGGATTTCCCCAAGGTGCGGTTCGAGTCGATCACCGGATACAAGACCGCAGCCAACGTGGCTGCGGCCAACGCGCGCTATTACGAGGGCCGCTATCTGGCGGGCGTGGCGGCAGGACGCATGACGCGCAGCAACTTGGCCGGTTACGTGGCGGGCTTTCCCATCCCTGAGGTGCTGCAGGGCATCAACGCTTTCACCTTAGGGTTGCGCTCGGTCAACCCCCAGGCCCAGGTCAAGGTGGTGTGGCTCGACACCTGGTTTGACCCCACGCGTGAGCGCGACGCAGCCATGACGCTGTTCAACCAGAACGTGGACGTGATCGCCTTTCACACTGCATCCACGGCCGTGATGGCGGCCGCCCAGGAGCGCGGCAAACTGGCCGTGGCCTACCACTCCGACATGCGTCACATTGCGCCGGACGCGCAGATTCTGGCCGTCACGCACGAGTGGGGCGCGTACTACACGGCGCGCGCGCGTGCGGCGCTGGACGGCAGTTGGAAGAGCGGCAACGTCTGGGGCGGCGTGCGCGAGGGCATGGTGCGCGTGGGCGACTTTGGGACCAAGGTGCCCAAGGCGGTACAGGCCGAGGTGCTGGCGCGCCAGAAAGACATTGCCTCGGGCAAGTTGCATCCGTTTGAAGCACGCGCGGCGGTGCTCGACAATCAGGGCCACCAGGTCATCGCCAAAGGCCAGCGCCTGAGTGACGCCCAAATCCTCGACATGAACTGGCTGGTGGCCGGCGTGCAAGGCCACATCACCCACTGATAATGACATTGAATCTGCGTACCATGAAAGCATACCGAGCCTCGATCTTCCACTTCGCCCCGACCGACACGGCCCAAGCCCTGTGGGAAGACGACGGCTTGCTGGTGGTGGGGCCCAACGCGGACGGCGTGCAGGTGGTGCAGGCGGTGGGGGCCTACCGCAAGCTGATCGACCAATACCCCGGTGTGAGCGTGGAGCACTGGAGCGGGCGCATCATTGCCCCGGGTTTTGTTGACATGCACGCGCACTACCCGCAGACCAACATCATCGGCTCGCCCGCGGCAGGGTTGCTGCCCTGGCTGGAGAACTACACCTTTCCCGAAGAAAAGCGCTTTGAGTCGCCCCAATACAGTACCGAGGCCGCAGAGTTTTTTGTGAAAGAGTTGCTGCGTAACGGCGTCACCACCGCGCTGTGCTTTGCCAGCTCGCACCCGGAATCCGTCAGCGCCTTGTTTGCCCAGGCGCAGCAGCACCGCCTGCGCCTGATTACCGGCCTGTGCCTGATGGACCGCAACGCACCGGCGGACCTGCTCAACCGGGGGGCAGACGCGGCCACGCAAAGCCTGATCGACTCGGAGGCACTGATCCGGCGCTGGCACGGTGTGGACCGCCTGGGCTACGCCATCACGCCGCGCTTTGCGCCCACCTGCAGCGACTTGCAACTGCGCCTGGCCGGTGAGT